>CALVVN010000049.1 GCA_944363865.1 uncultured Bacilli bacterium | reverse complement strand
TAACTCTAAGGAGGTGTTAATAAGTGGCTAATAACTGTAATTGTGCACCAACATCTTGTGGATGTGGTACAAATAGTTATGGAAATAGTTTTTTTATCATATTAATATTATTCATCTTACTAGCAATTATATTTGGTGCTTTTGTAGGATGGTAAAAAGAGGAAATTTCCTCTTTTATTTTGTTATTATTTTAGTATAAATCTCATCAACAGATAAATCAGGTTTTTTCAAATATTTTGGTAATAAATGCAAATGAAAATGTTTAACATCTTGAGCACATCCATTATTTTGAAGCAAAGTTAAACCATCACAGTTAAGACTATTTTCAAAATTATAATATAGCTCATTTGCAACCTTTAATATATGATTTAAAACAGATTCACTTATGTCATGTAAACTTAAAACATGTTCTTTAGGAATTATCAAACAATGACCAGGACAATCTTGATTCAAATCTAAAAAAGCTATTACTAAATCATCTTCATAAACTATTTTACTATTAATCTCTTTATTAACAATTTTACAAAAAATACAATTATCCATATATAATCACCACTTTAATTATAATATAAAAAATCAACATTTGCTATATACTTAACAAAATAAAAGCCATAAATTATAGTATGGAGAGTGATAATATGAACTACGACGAAGACTTTCCAATGTTGAAAAAAGGATTAGTTTACTTTGATAATGCTGCAACTACATTTAAACCAAAAAAAGTTATAAACAGTCTTATTGATTACAACATTAACTTTACTGCAAATTCACATAGAGGAGATTATAACATAAGTTTTAAAGTTGATGATGAAATAGATAAAACGAGAGAATGTGTAAGAAGATTTATAAATGCAAAACTCAAAGAAGAAATAATATTCACCATGAATGCGACAGATTCATTAAATATGATAGTTGATAATTTCTTTGAACCAATGTTAAAAAAAGACGATGAAATCTTACTTTCCAAGTCAGAGCATGCCTCAAATATATTACCATGGATAATGCTTTCATTAAAAAAAGGTTTAAAAATAAAATATATACCTTTAAATGAAGAAAATAAAATAACAATTGATAATATCAAAAATCTAATAACTACAAAAACTAAAGTAATATCACTAGCACATATCACAAATGTTATAGGAGATAAAAGAGATATAAAAGAAATAACAACACTAGCGCACAATAATAATATTTATGTAGTAGTTGATGGTGCACAATCAGTGCCACACATAAAAACAGACGTTAAAGATTTGGATTGTGATTTTCTTGCTTTTTCAGCACACAAAATGTGTGGACCTACTGGGGTTGGGGTGCTATACGGAAAATATGAATTATTAAAAAAAATGATTCCTAAAAAAGTAGGCGGAGGAATGAATGAAAGCTATGACGAACATGGAATCGAACTAACAACAATTCCATACAGGTTTGAAGCGGGTACCCCAAATATAAATGGCATTATAGCATTCAAACATGCAATAGAATACATAGAAAAAGTTGGAATAGAGAATATAGAAAGAAGTGAAAAATATTTAAAAAATTATTTAATAAAAGAATTAAAGAAAATACCATACGTAGAAGTTTTGAATCCAACAAGTGATTCAGGAATAGTACTAATAAAAGTTAAAGATCTATTCGCGGGAGATGTAGGATTATATTTAAATAGCAAAGGAATTTGTGTAAGAAGTGGAAAACATTGTGTAAAAATGTTAAAAGATGAAAGCGGATTTGATGATACTGTAAGAATAAGTTTATATTTTTATAATACATATGAAGAAATTGATTATTTAATATATTGTCTTAAAGATAAATATAAATTATATGATTTTTAACTAATAATAGAGAATATATAAAAAAGTATATTATAAAGTATACTTTTTTTATATAAATAAATAAGTATTTTAAAATAAAAACTTGCAACAAATAATTTTTGGCAGTTTGATAATAAAAAAATAATATGATAAAGTGCATTTTAAGGAGGTGAGAAAATGAATAATGTTTTATTAGTAGGAAGACTAGTAAAAGAACCGGAAATAATTGAAACCGAAAAAGGTAACAAAAGAACAATAGTAACTATTGCTGTGGGTAGAAGTTATAAAAACTATAATGGTGAATATGAAACTGACTTTATAAACGTAGTTTTATGGAATGGTATTGCTGAAAACACTTGTGAATATTGTAAAAAAGGCGATGTAATTGGAATCAAAGGAAGAATAGAAAGTAGAAAGTATGAAACAGATAATAATGAGACAAAGTTTATAATTGAAATTATTGCAGAAAAAGTTACATTTTTGTCCAGCAAAAAAGTAGAAGAACAAGTTTCTAAGAAAAATGTAGAATCAAAATAAATAATAATATATAATTAAATCATAGGTGATAATATGAACTATGATTTAATTATAGAAAAAATGAAAAAAAATAAAAGATTAAAGTTTGAAGAAATAAATTATATAATAACTAATTTTACAAATGGAAAAATTAGCGAAGAAGAAATGTCTACTTTTCTAATGTTAATATATAATAAAGGTCTATCATATAAAGAAACGCTATATTTAACAAATTCAATGATTAAAAGTGGTGAGTTCATTGTATTTGAAGACCTTAATAGAATAATTGTTGATAAACATTCTACTGGAGGTGTAGGCGACAAAATAACATTAATTGTTTCGCCAATAGTAGCTGCCAATGGTTTAGGAGTTGCTAAAATGAGTAGTAGAAGTCTAGGATTAACTGGAGGAACAATAGATAAATTAGAAAGTATAAATGGTTACAATGTGAATCTAAATAAAGAAGAGTTCATAAAACAAGTAAACGATATAGGGGTATCTGTGATAAGTCAGACAGAGAGAGTAGCTGTAGCAGACAAAAAAATATATGCATTAAGAGATAAAATAGGTGCAGTAGATTCAATTCCATTAATAGCAAGTAGCATTATGAGTAAAAAAATTGCAAGTGGTTCAAACGTTATAATCATAGATTTAAAAGTAGGAAAAGGTGCCTTTATGAAAGATGCAAAATCGGCGAAAAAACTTGCAAAAATTATGATAAAAATTGGAAAGTATTGGAACAAATCAGTTGCAGTTATAATGACTGATATGAATGTCCCTTTAGGAAGAAGTATTGGTAATTCGTTAGAAGTAAAAGAAACAATGGATTTTCTAAGTGGAAAATATAGAGATAAAAGGTTGGAAACACTCTCATTAACAATATCATCATACATGATAAGTCTAGGTAATAATATACCTTTAAAGGAAGCATACAAAAATGCTAAAAGAGTTTTAGATAATAATGAGGCCTATGATGTATTCAAAAAATGGATTAAATCACAAGGAGGCAATCCAAATAATTTAAAAGAAAAAGCTAGCACTTTTGAAGTTATAAGTGATAAAAACGGTTTTATAAATAATATTGACGCAGAAAAATTAGCAGAAATATGTAGTGAAATAGGCGTTAATAGAACTGACAAAAGAACTGAAGTGGATTATGCAGCAGGGATAGTATTAAATAAGACAATAAATGATAAAATAACTAATGGTGAAAAGTTAGCAACTATATATTATAATGAAACAATAAAAAAAGAACTAATAAAAGAAAAAATACTTGATGCTTTTGAAATAACAGGAATTAAGAATAAAGAAAAGAGCATAATAATAGATGTAATATTATGAGGAGAGAATATGAAGAAACTAATATTAATCACATTATTATGTTTTTTTTCATGCATTGAAGCAAAGGCCATAACAGATATAGAACTTAGTAGTGGTGAATTAATTCCGTCATTTAGTAAAAACATTAAACAATACAATGTTTACATATCAGATAATATTAATAAAATAGAGATAAGCGCCGTAAAGGAAGAAACAGATGTCTCAGTGGAAAATGAAGGGGTTATAACTTTAGATGATGGGATAACATATCACGTAATTAGAGTAATAGATAATGAAAATAAGGTAACAGAATACAAATTAAATATACAAAGAGGTTTATTAAACGAAAGTGAAGACAATGCCTATTTAAGAGAGTTAATAATTGAAGGAATAGATTTAGATTTTAAATACGACGTCTTTGAATATCAAGTAAACATAGATGAAGATATAGAAGAGTTGGTAATAGATTATACTCCATTTAACTTAGATTCATATACAATACAAAGCGGAGGAACAAACTTAAATAAATCAAAAAATATTATTGAAATAAAAGTAATTTCAGAAGATGGCTCATCTAGTAATACATATAAAATAAATGTTAATAAAACAATAAAAACATTTAATCAAATAACAGATGAAAAAAATATTTTTGGTCAAACTTCATTAACAAAAAATGAAAAAATAATTAACTTGTTTACTATCGGAATATTATCACTGATCGTTATAATAATTTTTTACAAAATCTTATTCAGAAAAAAACGACTAGTTAGTCGTTAAATATTTCATTACATATTCTTCATAAGTGATGTCTTCTTCGTGAATTACTGTTGCCACTTCTACTCCAACATATCTGTAGTGCCATGGTTCATAATCATAACCAGTTAAATACTCTTTATCTTTAGGATAACGTAAAATAAAACCGTATTTATAATCATTTTCGCTCAACCATTCAAATAATTCCGTATCCTCAAAATATTTTTCTAAAGACCAATCATTACTTAAATCCATAGCTAATCCAGTTTGGTGTTCAGAATGTCCAGCCCTTGCAGAAACACGATCTGCTTCTTCTTGCCCACGTTCTCTTACATGTCTTTGATATAAATCAACTTGATAGTCATAACTTCTATATCCACTTACTAAATTAACATTTAATCCAGCACTTTCAGCTGCTAACACCATTTGATACATATTTTCTGCGGCTTCTCTTCTCATGTAAATCCCACTTGATCCAACTTCAGTTAAATCTTCTGGCTCATAATCACTAGGTAAAGCATTATACTTATTACATAACACTAACAAATTACTTGGGTCTTCTATAGTTTTAATTTCACTGTAAAAAGGTTTATCTATATTTATATTCACATGAGTAATAATTTCATCAACATCATAATCATTATTCTCACTATAAGTTATATACCTTTCTAAATTATTAAAATTAAAATATTTATTAGATACAAATGAAATAACATTGTCATCATATATATCTAAAGAACTAATTTCACTATCAGATAAATTAGCTTTTAAAACGCTAATGTCTTCTTCAGAATATCCTAAAGTCAAAAGAGTTTCATCAGTTTTATCAGTATTTTGATTATTACCGGAACTTTCATTATAATTATTATTATTTTTGTCATTATTCATAATAACATTATATGCTACAAAACATATACCAACAACTAATAATACAAAAAAGAAAACTTTAACACTTTTTTTAAATTTAAATCTTTTTTTCACAAGTTCACCTCATATTAATTATATCACTAAAAATAATTATAATGCACATATTTAATTTAAAGTAACGTTTACATGTCAAGTTATAATATGATATAATTCTATTTGAAAGGTAGGAAACAAATGAATTTTATAGATATAATTCAAAAGGTAATAGATATAGGTTTAATAATTTTAATTACATTTCTTATTGATAAAATAATAGATATAATAATTTACAAAACAATAAAAATAAAAAATACAAAGAATTTGACGACAATGCTATTATTTTTTAGAAGAATAAAAAGAATTGTTTTGTATTCCATTGGTATAATAGTGTGTTTATCAACATTTGAGATTTTTAGTACGTTTTCTGTAACACTGTTATCTGGATTAGGTATTGGTTCAGTTGTATTAGGTTTAGCTGCTCAAGAAAGCCTTAAGAATTTTTTTGGTACTGTATCCATAATTATGGGAAGTCCTTACGAAGTAGGCGATTTTATTGAGTGCACTGATAAAGCTGTAAGTGGAACGGTTGAAGATATCACTATGAGACATACAGTTATAAGAACAGTAAACAATAGAAGAGTATTAATTCCAAATGGAGAGATGAATTACTATACAATAGAAAACTTTAATTATAAAGATAATGAATCAGTTAAATTAGTAGATTATGAAATTGCATATGAAGCAGACATTGACAAAGCAATAAAAATTATACAAAAAGAGATGAAAAAATTATCTGGACCTAATCCTAAAGGAAGAAATAAAAACGAAGAATTTCCAAAAGTTAGAGTATATTCATGGGAAGATTCTGGAATAAAATTAAGAGCCTGGGTATGGGGAAAAGATTTAGGCGAAGTTTATGAAAATGTATACAAATTAAATTATTCAATTAAAAAAGCCTTTGAAAAGGAAAACATTAAAATTCCTTATCCACATGTTGAAGTAATTAATAAGGAACCAAAAAGAAAGTGATCAAATGAAAAAGTTGTTGAAAAGATTAGTAGCATTTATTATTGATATGTTTATTGTGATTATAATATCAGAAGCGTTAAGTAGTATTGATTTTATTAATATATATAAAGATGAATATCAAGAAGAATATGCGCAGTACATCGAAATATATAATGATGCATTAGAAGAAAAAATAACTTTAGAAGAATATAATGAAAAAGCAATAAATTATAATTATAATTTAGGAAAATTAAGTATTATATCTTCCGTAATATATATTGTAATAACTATTAGCTATTTTGTGGGATTTAACTGTCTATATCAAGGTCAAACTATAGGTAAAAAAATAATGCGTATAAGAATTGTAAGTTCAAAAGATTCTAATGTTAAAATATGGCAATACATATTAAGGACAATTTTCCTAACAGGAATATTTTCTAATATAGTGTTAATATTAAGTGTATTATTTGTGAATGAGAATGTCTATTATAATATATCTTATTTAATAAATATTTTTGAATATATTTTACAGTTAGTCATTGTTATAACAATAATTTTAAATAAAAATGGTAGAGGCTTGCATGATATAATATGTCAAACTACTGTAGTAGAAGAATAAAACTAAAAGTCTAAAAAACTTTTAGTTTTTAATAAAGTTAATATTTCCACTTATTACATCTTTAAAATAAGATATTATTGTTTGAAAAAAAGTGGCTTTTTTAATTTCATCTTTTACTACTAAATTATATTGAACAGTTTCGTTATCATACTTTAATTTAAGTTTGCCTATTATTTCTCCTGAACTAAGAGGCGCGGTCAAATCATTAAGTTCTATTTCATAATCATAATTTATATCACGTAATTCACTATTAAATAATATTTTTGCATCTTCCTCTAAATAATAATCCACATATTTTGTGGGGCTTTTATCTACAAATATTTGTCCTAGAGCAGTAGAACTATTTATAACTGTTTTAACATTAAACATACTAAAAGCAGTCTCCATTAGTTTAATTGTGTCAGTATTTCTGGCTTCTTTAGTTTCTGCATTCATAGTAACTGTTATAATACGCATATCACCAACTTTTTTTGTTGCAGTTAAACAATAACCCGCTTCTGATGTGTACCCAGTTTTTAAACCATCAACACCATCATAAAATCTTATTAATGAATTTGTATTTACTAACCATATACTTTTTCCATTAGGGTGAGTGAAGTTGTCTTCATATGTACTAGTGACATCTAGAATATAATTATATTTTACTAGTTCGCTCGCAATTATAGCCATATCATAGGCTGTAGAATAATGATTGGCCTCATCTAAACCATGAGGGTTTTTAAAGTTGGTGTTTTTTAAGCCTAATTCTTTAACTTTTGCATTCATCATAGCGACAAAGTTCTCAACGGTACCACCGATTACTTCTGCTAGTACTACAGCAGCGTCGTTAGCACTTCCTACACCAATAGCTTTGATTAATTCACTAACCTTATATTTTGAGTTAGCTTCTAAATATACTTGACTTCCACCCATTGAGACAGCATATTCACTTGCCGAAACTTCTTTATCTAAAGATAAGCGTCCATCTTCAATCGCTTCTGCTATTAGTAGAAGTGTCATTATTTTTGTCATAGATGCAGGTGCTAATTTTTCATCAGAATTTTTTTCAAACAATACTTTTTTGCTTGACTCTTCAATAATTACTGCACTTTTAGAATTTAATTCAATATTAATTTTGGCACAGACATGATCAAAATTAAATGATATTAACATTAAAAATAAACTTAAAATAATTTTTTTCATTATTTCACCTATTAAAAAATATGCATAAATTAATAATATATTATAAAAAATTGCCATAAATAAATACAATTTAATTAAAGTCGCATAAATTATACTATAGGAGGTAAAAATGAATAGATGTGATGATGCATACCAAAGAGCAATAAATAAAATTAAAGATTATAATAATCAAAAAATAATATCATGTTGTTGTTTTGGACCAACAGGACCAACAGGACCTAGTGGCGGACCAACAGGGCCAACGGGTGCAACAGGACCAACGGGACCTACAGGAGCAACAGGACCAACAGGAGCAACAGGACCAACAGGTGCAACAGGAGCAACGGGAGCAACAGGGGCAACAGGACCAACTGGGGCATCCGTAAACACTGGAATAGGAACGGTAGAAACGGGTAGTCCGGGAACATTAGCTCAAGCAAGCATAACAGGTACTTCACCTAATTTTTTCTTGAATTTAACTATACCTCAAGGAATAACAGGACCAACAGGGCCAACTGGTGCAACGGGTGCAACAGGACCAACGGGACCTACAGGAGCAACAGGACCAACAGGAGATACTGGAGAAACAGGTGCAACGGGACCAACAGGACCAACTGGAGATACTGGGGCGACAGGGCTAACCGGAGCTACAGGCGCAACAGGGCCAACTGGTGCAACGGGACCAACAGGAGATACTGGAGCAACAGGACCAACAGGACCAACAGGACCAACAGGACCAACAGGGCCAACAGGACCAACGGGACCTACTGGACCGTAAAAATATTTTACTAATAAATCAATATGGAGGAAATTAAGTATATGAATAAATATAAAGTTTGCGTTTATGCGATAACTAAAAATGAAGAAAAATTTGCTGAAAGATGGTATAAATCCATGAAAGAGGCAGATGAAATATATGTTTTAGATACAGGGTCAACAGACAATACAGTATCAATTTTAAGAAAACTTGGGGCCGTTGTTGAAGTAAAAAAAATAGAACCTTGGAGATTTGATAATGCTAGAAATGCGTCGTTGGATTTAGTTCCGGAAGATGCAGACATATGCGTATGCACAGACTTAGATGAAGTTTTTAAACCGAGGTGGAGAAAGACTCTAGAAAATCTTTGGAATGAAAACACTAACAGAGTGCACTATAATTATAACTGGAGTTTTTATGAAAATGGTGAGCCGGCAGTTAATTTCTATATTAGCAAAATACATGATAGGAAAAATTACTTTTGGAAGTATCCAGTGCACGAAATACTATGCACAAAAAATGAAATTGAAAATGCTATAACAACAGATGAAATAACTTTAAACCATTATCCTGATTCAACCAAATCTAGGTCTAGTTATTTAGGACTATTAGAACTATCAATTAAAGAAAACCCCAATGATGATAGGAATATGCATTATTTAGGCAGAGAATATATGTTTTATGGTAAATGGAAAAAATGTATAAAAACATTAAAAAAACATTTAAAACTTAAAAGTGCTATTTGGAAGCCCGAACGCGCAGCATCAATGCGTTTTATTGGCAGAAGTTACAAAGCATTAAATAAATATGAAAAAGCCGAAATATGGTTTGAAAAGGCAATCAGTGAAACTCCAAATCTAAGAGAACCATATATGGAAATGGCACTTTTAAAATATGAGCAACAAGATTGGCCAAAAGTAGAATATTATGTAAAAAAATTATTAGAAATAAAACAACATGATAAAATATATATTAATGAGCCAAATTGTTATAATGAAACTCCATATGATTTATTATCATTAAGTTATTTTTATCAAGAAAAGTATGAAAAAGCGTTAGAAGCAATAAAAAAAGCAATTAAAATTAATGACAAAGATGAGCGTTTAAAAAATAATCTATTATTAATAGAAGCAAAAGTAAAATGAAAACGAAAATCTTATATGAGTAATATTAAATTACTTTAATATAAGATTTTTTTATGGAAGCGTTTTAATTGAAAAAGGATAATAATATAAGTAGATAGCAAAACTATCTAGAAAGGAGATGAAAATGAAAAAGTTTTTTTTATTTTGCTTGCTTTTAATACCTCAAATGAAAATACAAGCAGAAGAAACATGGAGTGATTGGTCGCAAGATAAACCAATTGGTAAAAATATTATTATAGAAGAGGAGGAAAGGTATAAATGGTATAGAAACAAAGAAAAAGTAAATTATATTAGATTGGATGATGAATATAATTGTGAATATTTAGACAAAGAGAATTATATTTTAAGCGATTGGGTAATATCATATGATTCTCCAGAATATAAAGAATACAGAACTATAGAAAATGTTGCACTTGAACAAAAAAGAGATATTAATTTAATTAAGACGCTTCATATATTTAACATTATTTCAAGTGATTTAGTGAACATTACTGAAATTCAATTAATAAGTAATAAAACAATATTGGAATATGAAATAACAGATCATATGGATTTTTCTATAGAGAGGTTTGATAAATTAGATGATGGAGTAAAAGATGAAATTGCTATTGACTTTGAAAATCATGATAAGATTTCTTTGACATTAAATAATTTTAAAAAATTAGAAAATATGAAATTAGAAATTTATTTTATAAATAATAATAATTTAATTAGTCAAATAGGCATTTCAAGTGGGCATGATTTATATAAATATTTAACCTTTCAAAATATAACTAACACAAATTATGCTATTGACTGTGACGAAATAGTGTGTAAATTGACAATTGATTTAGAAAAAGAAATAAAGAATAAAACTGTCGAATCGCCTATTAATGTTTATAAATACCAAGATAGATTATACAAATGCACAAACATTGAACAAAATTATTTGGATGGATATTATAACTACATAGAAGGTTATGAGAAAGACGAAAATAGTAAGCTAATGTTCTATAGATATAAGGTAGTTAAAAATGAAAAATCATTAAATAAAATTGATGAGATAATTTATAATCAGAAAGAAACAAATGATAATAACAATGAAGATATTAATGCTGAAAAGAGTAGTAATTTAATTACATATGCTAGAGAAAATAATAAAAAAGAAAACAAGAAACCATTAACAAATAAAGTTTTAATTTTTTCATTAATTTTCTTTTTGCTAACAACAATTTCGCTAATTATCAAAAAAATTGTAAATAAATATCGAACGAAATAATATTCTAAGTTTGTCGAAATTGTATAATTAATATATAAAATAATCTATATTAAATAGGCAGGTGATAATATGCTTAAGATTGATATGGAGTTTAGGAAAGGTATATTGTTTATAAGAATAATTGGAAAATTAAATAAATATACTATTAGCGATTTTAGTGATAATGTTATACCAGTAATTTTGAAACATGGCTTAAAATATTTAGTAATTAATTTAGATAAATTAGAATCTATTGATTCTTACGGAATAAAAGAATTAATAAAAATAAATGATTTAGTAAGTAAATGGAATGGAAAAGCAACATTATGTAGTATTAACGAGTGTATGAAAGAGAATATATATAAATCGGATTTGACAGGAAGATTTTTTGAAACAAGTGATGAATTAACCGCGATTGAGGTGTTTAAAATATGAGCGATAATATTATGGAGTTAATAAGCGCTAATGAAAAGTTGATTTATAAAATTGCTAGTAGATTTAGTAATAGTTATCCAATAGAAGATTTATATCAAGTTGGCGTAATTGGGTTAATAAATGCTTACAATAATTATAATCCTGAGAGAGGCGCTAAATTCACAACATATGCATATCAATACATAACTGGAGAAATGATAGAGTTTGCTAAAAAAGATAGAACAATAAAAGTCAGTAAAGACTCATTAAAAATATATAAATCATACGAAAAAGCGAGAGAGATTTTATCACAAAAAATGCAAAGGACGCCTACATTTAGTGAAATATGTGAATTTTTAGAATTAGATGAATCACTAGTAAATGAAGCAATAAAGACAAGTGAATTTGTATTAAGCACTGATTCATTTTTAAGTGATGAAGAAGAAACTACATTTATACAAACTTGTGGAGAAGACAGAAGAGAAAGTATAGACGCATTATTAGATTTGAAAGAAGAACTTATGAAACTTAGTGATGAAGAACGACAATTAATGGATTTAAGATATTTTAAAGATTATACGCAAAGTGAAACTGCAAGCGTTTTAGGTATAAGTCAAGTACAAGTTTCTAGATGTGAAAAACATGTTTTAGCAAAAATAAAGAAAAACATAGTATGTTAAAAGCAAAATAACTCATAATAATTATAGGTGAAATTATGAGAGAAAAAGACTACAAAAAGTTAGTTGACAAGCATTCTAAAAAGGAAAATAAATTAAAGAATGTTATAATAGCATTTATATCTGGAGGTGTGATTGGGGTTATTGCTGAAGGAATAACTAATTTCATAAGTAAGAATTATAGTTTACCTATGGACGAAAGTTATATATATTCAACATTATTTATAGTCTGTTTAGCATCAATTTTCACAGGAATAGGTTTTTTTGACAAAATTGTCAGTTTTGCTAAAGCAGGCCTTATCGTGCCTACTACTGGATTTGCTCATTCAATGACATGTTCAGCGCTAGATTATAAAAAAGAAGGGTTTACTAAAGGAATTGGTGGGAATATTTTTAAATTGACAGGTAGTATAATTTTATATGCAATAGTAGTTTCGTTTTTTTTAGTTTTAATTAAAGGGTGTATAGAATGAAAACAATAAAATTTCACAATTCCTTTATAAATAGCAACTTTACATTATTAGGCAGAAACGAACACAGTCCAATATTAGAAAGTAAGGTAGATAAAATATTAAATGACTATTATAATAATGAAAAAACAACAGAATTAGGAGAAATGAGTTATCAAAGGGAAAGCATAAATGGATTATTAAATAAAATTAAAAAAAATGAAAAAGAAATTGATTTGTTAATTGGCGGAGATTTACAAAATCAAATATTAGCAACTAATTTTTCGGCAAAAAACTTTGAAATATCATTATTAGGAATATACAGCGCTTGTGCAACTTTTACTGAGGGGTTAATAATAGCATCAAGCTTTATTGAGGGTAATTTAGTTAAAAATGCTATAGTAACGACTAGCTCACATAATTTAGTTAGTGAAAAACAATTTAGATTTCCCGTAGAGTATGGTGCGATTAAGAAAAAAATTAATACTTTTACAGCAACAGGTAGTGTTAGTACATATGTTACAACTGAAGGTAACATCAAGATTGAAAGTGCTACAATTGGTAAAGTGGTAGATCTTAACTATTCAGACCCTAATAATATGGGAGCTTGTATGGCCCCATCAGCAGCCGAAACGATTTATGAACACTTAAAATCAATGGGAAGAAAGCCGGAATACTATGATTTAATATTAACTGGAGATTTAGGAGAATATGGTGTTAAGATATTAAAAGATTATTTAAATAAAAAATATAATATGACTATAGATAATCTTTTTGATAGTGGTGTTATATTATTTGACGCTGAAAATAACCCATGTATAGCCGGCGGAAGTGGACCTATTTGTTTACCTCTTATACTTTTCAATAAAGTTAGTAAGATAAAACATAGAAAGATACTTATAGTTGGAACTGGATCATTACATTCTACATTAAGTTCAAATTTAAAATTATCAGTCCCATCAATTTCACACGCAGTAAGTTTAGAGGTGGTAAAATGATATACATAAATGCTTTTATTTTTTGTGGAGTAGTATGTGCAATTGGACAAATGATTTTAGAGAACACTAAAATGACACCAGGAGATTTAAATACGATTCTAGTTATAACAGGCGCATTTTTATCGTGTGTCGGACTATATGAATTATTTTTAGAATGGGCTGGTGGCGGAGCGACAATGCCTATAATGAATTTTGGACATGTAGTATTTCAAGGGGCATATAATGGTTTCAAAGAAACAGGTATTTTGGGATTATTAAACGGATTATTGTCTTCTTCTGCAGTATTAACATTTACAATAATAATATCTTTCTTAGTTACTATATTATTTAAACCTAAACATTAATAAAACTACTATTTTATTTTATATAGAGATTTACAACAAAATTAAAAATTGATATAATCTAGATAGAATAAAGGTGGTTTATTATGTGGCTTAAAAAAAATAAAAAAGTAAACAAAGAAATAGAAAAATCAAAGAACAACAATATAGAATTCGTGGATTTAAATACTAATGCAACAGAAGAAGTAACTAATACTTTAGAAAAAAGAATAAATTATAAAGTAATAATTATTTCATTACTTTTAGTAATAATATTTGTCGTTTTATTGCCAACAATAACTTCAATATTTGATTCTAGTTCGCCTGAAAACTATACAAATACAGTTAACTCAAATTCTGGTAATGATTTGGTAAACGGTTACATCCAGATTGATAGAAATAAGGGGAATATGACAGTTAAAGATGTCAGATTTTATAATTTTACTAAAAGATCCAACAATACAATAAGTTATAATTATAAAGCAGAAGAAGTAATATCAAATACATTAAGTCTACAACTATACATAGAAATATATAATAGGAGTGAAACAATAATTTATAGGGAAATGTTCAATCCTAGCAGCGAAATAGAAAAAGGGCCTGTTTTATCTGCTAATATAGTTTTAAATCCAAATATTTATAAAGAAGCATACTATGTAAAAATAGTAGAAATAAAAACAGAAGAAGCAATTATAACCAATAGTTTAATATGTGAAAAAGAATTTACTGATGGAATATTTAAATTAAATTACAATATAAGATACAATTTCGGAGAAAATGCTTTATTAAGTTATGAAGTTACAAAACAAGCCACAATAATAGAGCCTGAAACGGATGAAGGGGCTGATGGTGAAAATACCGAAAATACTACGGAGACAGATAATGAGAATACTGAAAACACTGCAGAAACAGATAAATATAATGATATATTTTTAAAAGAAGAAGCCGATGTTTCAAACACTAATGCTACCGATTATAAAAGAGAAGATAATTATTTAAATTATACAATAGATTTGAGGACAATAGATTTACAGGATAGCGATTATGAACTTTTGTATAATATAGGGACAGTTGAAAGAACGATTAAAATTATAGAAGAATCCAATGGATGGAGTTGCAAAAATGAATAATCTCTTAATCGGGGATTTTGAAGGCCCATTAGATTTGTTACTTCATTTAATAAAACAAGAAAAAAAAGATATTTTTGAAATAAGCATAACTGAAATAACAGAAAAATATATGGATTTTATAAAAAAAATGGAAGAATTAAATCTTGATATTGCAAGTGAATATTTAGTTATGGCTGCAGAATTAATAGAATTAAAAAGCAGATCATTATTGCCAATAGAAAAAGATAATGCAGCAGAAGAAAACGAAATAAACCCTGAAGAAGAATTGAAAAATAGATTGTTAGAATATCAAAAATATAAAGAAACTAAAGATACATTTATAGAACTAGCAAATAATCGTGCAAATTATTTTACGAAAGCACCTGAACTATTTACGAATTATACTGAGAAAAAACTAGTTAATACAAGTAATGTTACAAAAAATGATTTATTAAATGCATTACAAAAATTGTTAGAAAGAAGATTATATCAAAAACCACTAAACACAAAAATAACAAAAAAAGAATTGTCAGTAAAAGAAAGAATTGATAAAATAAGAAATATACTAAAAAGTGAAAAAATTGTAAAATTTGAAACGTTATTTGATAATTTTGAAAAATCCTATGTAATTGTCACATTTTTATCTATTTTAGAAATGGCTAAAAATGGTGAAATAAACTTAAAGCAGGAAAATAATTTTGGTGAAATATACATTGAAAGAGTTGATTAAACATGAAGTACAAAAGTGTAGTGGAAGGAATTTTATTTATAGTTGGTGATGAGGGAATTACTATAAAAGAAATAAGTGAAACATTAAATATTTCAGAAGAAGAAGTAAAAAACGTATTAAGTGAACTTAGAAAAGACTATGAGAAACCAGATCGAGGAATAAGAATATCATTTTTAGGGAATACTTTTAAATTGACAACAAAAAGTGAACATAGACAGTATTATGAAAAACTTGTAACGAATAGTAGAGAGTTTACACTGTCAAACGCGGCATTAGAAACTTTGGCAATCATTGCTTATAACGAACCAATAACGAGAATAAAAATTGACCAAATTAGGGGTGTTTCAAGCATACAAATTGTAAGAAAATTAATGGCTATTGGTTTTATAAAAGAATGTGGTAAGGAGAACACTGTAGGTAAGCCCAATTTATACAAAACGACAAGTGAATTTCTAGACTATTTTGGACTAGCAACAAAAGAAGATTTACCAAAATTACCAAGTATAGAAAAGCCGGTTATTGCTGAAGAAAAAGATTTATATGAATCAAATTATAATGAAAAAACAACAATAGACTGATTTTAAAAGCATTATTATTTTTACTTTATGATATTAGATTTATATAATTAGACAGAAGTAAAATAATCATTAAAAATATAAATTAAAATATTAATATATGAGTGATAATGTTTGAAATGGAGAATTACATGAAAAAAATGTTAAAAGTTATTTTAGCAGTTATTGGAATTGTAGCTTTATTATTTATAATAGACTTAATATGTATTTTTACAATTAATAGACCATTACTAGCAATTAAAGAAGATAATGGCGATTCAGTTAATTTAATATATAGAGGATTGGTATACGATACATATAATTGTCATGAATATTTTTCGCCACAAATTAAATTAAAAGGATCAAAGTTTACGTGTGCTGCTAGCAGTAACAAAATAATAGAAATAATAGATAAGACAAAAGATATAAAAGATTTTGCTTGCAATGAAACGTTAGAAAGTTTTTATCAAGATGATAATTATAATTATTATTGGAATTGTATTAAAAACGAATATATGATTGTAAAATACGAAAATGGATACGAGGAAACAATTAGTGAAGCTTTAAAAAAGGGTACTATAAATATTAAAGATTTGGATAGCTATAATATTGAATGTATAAAAGAGAAGAAATAGTAATTGTTGTTATTTCTTTTTTATTACAAGTTTATTTTTGCATTTATTTAAATCTTAAAAACATAAAAAATTAAAGAGTATCAGTAAAACTCTAGGAATATTTCCTATAAAAAGCAACGGACATATTATAAGATTTAAATGTGAAAGGAGAAAAAATGAATCAAGAAAAAATAGGTAAATTCATCGCTGAATGCCGAAAACAGAAAAAAATGACACAATCAGAACTAGGGGAAAGATTAGGAGTAACTGAAAAATCTATTAGTAATTGGGAAAATGGAAGAAATATGCCTGATTTATCACTATTTAAGCCTTTGTGTGATGAACTTTGCATTACAATAAATGATTTATTAAGTGGTGAAAAAGTAAAAGAAAAAGATTATAAAGAAAAATTAGAAAAAAATATTATTAACACAATAGATTATACAAATAAAAAAATAGAAAACCGAAATAACTTTATTGGAATACTATTTATAATTTTTGGAGTTTTAATTTCAATTACTGCTATTGCTATCTTTCCAAGTGAAAGTAGTTGGGGATCTATATATTCAGTTTTAGGCGCTACAGTATCACTAATTGGCATCAGCAAGTTTACAAAACGATTGTCATATCCAAAACGATTACTATGTAATTTTAGTTATTTTCTAATTTTCTTATCAGTTTTATTTATAATAGATTATATTGGTGTAGTTAATATTGAGCAAGCACCAAGATTTTCATTAATCACAATTTCTGGAGATGGTGTGATTTATTATGATACATTATTTTATGACGTCGTTAGATGTAATGTAGATGAAGAAAACGAAACTTTTAATGTCATTAAAAATCAAAAATATGATATAGATAACATAGATAGTTTTTGCAAATAATTGTTGAAAATATTGTTTAAAATACTATATAAAAATTATTTTTTAAATAAAATCAAATTTAGTCTTAAATATTTGAAAGTAATTATTAGAATAATAAAAACACCAAAGTCAGTATTTCGGTGTTTTGTTAACATATTTTTGGTGCGATTGTCGTAGATATCTACAACTTTTCATAAAATAATTAGTATATGAATCAATAACTATAATTATCTTAACAACCAAAGAAAGAGATAATATTTTATTATTTTCAACTAACATTTTTTATA
>CALVVN010000048.1 GCA_944363865.1 uncultured Bacilli bacterium | reverse complement strand
TTGAAAAAAAAAAAAAAAACAATATATGAACTAAAATATTGTTTTACTTGGTATTTAAATATATTCCTTTTAACGATAATAATTATTGCATTTATTCAATTTTTGCTAAAAAGGTTGAAATTAAAGCAAAATCATATGTTTATAAAAATTAATTTAAAAATATTAATTCATAAATAGAAAAAGAATAATTATTTAAATTTTATTTTTTTATATATAAATAAGCGTTTCGTATTATATTATGTTAAAATATATTTTAAAGAGGTGTAAATGTGAAACAATTATTGTTTAAATATAGAATAAAATAACACTATTTAATAATTGAAAAGAATGATAAACATGGGTTTAAAAAATCACTAAATTGTATTATAAAAGTCTAGAAATTAATGATGTGAACCCCATTTTGGAGACATTAATAAAAAAGACTTTTTATTATTTATCTATTGTACTTTTTAATGTATTTAAATTCCCTGTTATCTTATTTAAGAACGTGTTAAGTCCAGGGACATTTACTATATCATATTTAAATGCTTTATAAGCTAGAAATGCATTAATCAAACAAGTTACGACTGATACCGCAAAAATAATGTTGCTTCCATTTGTAGTTAAATATCTCGGTATTTCTTGACAACTTCCCCAAGCGCATACTTCATTACTTGAAAATAATATGTAAATTATACCAAACATTGCTAGTTCTAATACATATATTATGAATGCTAACACTGAATTCTTTTTTACAAATACACTCTTTGTCTCTACAAAAAATATAATTATAGGTATTACCCAACAAAACCATTTTGTGACATTGAAAAACGATAATATTACACTTAAATAAGGTATTATTGAAATAATATTTTCATTTAAACCAAGCGATGATTTTTTATAGTTTGTTTCCATAATTATCTTCCTCTTAGTACAAATATATCATATTTATTTTACATTTTAAATATTATTTGAGAAGAATAATTATTTTTGTGTAAACTTATGTGATATAATTAATTCTGGTGATAATATGAATGGTTATAATTATATTTTTAAATATATTATTTGTCTTTGCTTATTATATTTATCACTTTTTTTATTTGTAAGTGTCAATGATTTTTCTGATGAACCTAAAAACTTTGAAATAAACTTACATGATTTTGAGAAAAGGTCTATTAATATTGAACGTAATGGTTACACTATTGACGCATATTATCCGAAGTTTGCGAGTAAAGAAATTACTGATGAAATTAAATCTTTTATTTACAGTTATATAAATAATTTTATTTCAAATAATGGTAAAGCTTTAAAAATAAATTATGAAATATACTTTAAGGATGAATTTGTCAATGTGTTTTTTACAATAGATAATTCTTTAAATGATATGCTTTACTATAAAAGTTTTAATTATGAAATAAACGAATCTTTAGTCAGTGTTGTTAATTCGTATGATATTGACTTTGAAAAAGTTTTGGATTTACTCAGTATTAAATATAGCAGTGAAGTTGTTAATAAAATTAAATCATTGAGTTTAGATGATTATAATTTTAAGTTCACTGATAAGGGAGTACATGTCTATTTTAATTTTGATTTATTTGATACGCCATACGTTCCTGAACTTTATTTAGATTACAATAACGAAGTGTTGATTGAATCAACTAATGAACGTAAAAAAATGATTGCTTTTACTTTTGATGATGGTCCAGGCGATTACACTAAAGATTTAGTCGATACTTTAAAGATAAATAATTCTACTGCTACTTTCTTTATGTTAGGTAACAGGATGAAATATAATCAAAGTGCCGTTTTATATGCTACTGATAATGGTATGGAAATTGGTAGCCATTCGTATAGTCATAAGAATCTAGATAAGATTTCTGAAGAGGAATTAGAAGAAGAAATAAACTCTACTACTATTATCTACAATGAAATAACTGGGAAAAATATAAAATTATTTAGACCGCCTTATGGAAATTCAAAGTCTAGTGTAAGAGAAAAGATTCCTTTTGCTATTATTAAATGGAATATTGATACTCAAGATTGGCTTTATAGAGATTCAAAACATACATATGAGCATATTATTGCTAATGCTTGTGATGGATGCATAGTTTTAATGCATGAAATATACAAAGAAACACTTGAAGCAGTTAAAATGAGTATTCCTGCTTTACAAGAAATGGGTTATGATATAGTTAGTGTTAGTGAGCTAGCGGATAGTAAAGAAATTACACTTGTTCCTGGAACATTATATAAGTCTTTCAACAATTATAATTTGCCTTTTTAAGTCGTTTTTAATATAATATTAGTAGAGGTTATATATGAAATATAGTAAGAGTTATTTATTAAAATTAATTATCGTTAATTTATTAACTTCAGTTAGATTAATTGGTTCTTTTTTACTTCCTTTTATATATTATTATAAAGGCCCGGTTGTTGTATCTGTATGGGTTTTAGTTATTTTTTCTACTGATGCGGTTGATGGTAGACTCGCTAGACTATGGAAAGTTGAAACATTTTTTGGAAGTTTGCTTGACGGTGTGTGTGATAAACTATTTAGTATTGTAAGTTTGAGTATTTTATCTTATATAAGAGTTATTATGATTATTCCCCTACTATTAGAAATAGCAATAGTTATTGTAAATACGATAGCTTATAAAGATAATAAAAATGTACAGTCTAGTAAATTAGGTAAAAGAAAAACTATTTTACTAGCTGCGACAATTATATTAAGTTTCATACTACTAGCTTCTCCATTATATTTAGATTTATTACCAGTTACTTTACAAGGTGTTTTTGCAACATATGGTTCTACTATGCTTTATGTTTTAGCAGGAATGATTATAGGTATGCAACTACTGGTACTTACTGATTACTCTAAAAAAGCATTTAGTAAAGCATATATTAACGAACTGCGTGGTAGAGAGTTTATTGATTTAAAGTTATTAAAGTTTTATCTATTTGATCACGATTTTTACATTTCACATAAAGACAAACCAATAAGAGAAATACTATACAAATAGTATTTTTTATATTATAATTTATACTAGTTATGAAGAAAAATATTAAAAATAGTAAGAAACCTAATAAAAAAGGAACTAATCAAATAATAATAAGAAAAATTAAATGGGTAAATATTTTACTTGTCTCATTTATGTTTTTGTGTATTTCTCTTTTAATTATTTCTATTAATGAAGGTTTAAATTGGTATAAAGATTCTAAAAGTATTGATGAACAGATTGACGAAATTATTAATAAATCTAATTTGACTATTGTTACTGATGGAATTAATACTGAAATAATTAATCAAGCTAATGCCGATGAATTCGACCCGTATTGGGATTATATTAAGATGAACCTTATAAATGTTGATTTTGAAGAACTATTAAATGATAATAGTGACACAGTTGGTTGGATTCAAGTGAATGGAACTAATATTAATTATCCTATTGTTCAAACAACTAATAATGATTATTATTTAACTAGAGCATTTGATAAATCTTACAATGATGCTGGATGGGTTTTTATGGATTATAGAAATGATGCAGAAGATTTTAATAAAAATACTATTATTTATGCTCATAGTAGACTTGATAAAACTATGTTTGGCTCACTAAAGAATATTTTAAGAAGTGGATGGTTAGATAATAGTGATAACTATGTAATTAAGTTGTCTACTCCGTATGAAAATACTTTATGGCAAGTATTTAGCGTTTATCACTTACCCACTACAAGTGATTATTTAAAAGTTGAATTTAATAGTGATTCTGATTATAACGATTTTTTAAATATGATTTCTTCTAGAACTGCTTATAACTTTGGTACTTCAGTTAATACTGATGATAAAATATTAACTCTTTCCACTTGTTATGCGAATGATGAAAAATTAGTTGTTCATGCAAAACTTATAAAAAGAGAAAAAAGGTAATATAAAAAGCACCATATGGTGTTTTTATTTGTCTTCTAATATTACTTTTAATCTTCTTATTCCTGCTGCACTACTTTCTTCTTTTATTATTTTAAAGTTCCCTAATTCTTTAGTATTTTTAACATGTGGCCCACCGCATATTTCTTTTGAAACGTCTCCAATTGTATATACACTTACAAGACTTCCATATCTATCAGTAAATATACCTTCTGCTCCACTTTTTTTAGCTTCATCATAAGTCATTTCTTCTCTAGTAACTTCTATTTCTTTTTCAATAACCTCATTTACTCTTTTAGTTAATTCTTCTTTTTCTTCTTCTGTCATTTTGTGATCTAATGGAAAATCAAATCTTAATCTTTCAGGCGTTATATTTTGACCTTTTTGAACTACTTCTTTACCAAACATCTCCTTAAGCTCTGCTAACATTATATGTGCTAGAGTGTGGTACTTGGTGCTTTCATATGAATTATCAGCCAATCCTCCTTTAAACTCTCCTTTAGATGCTGTTCTTGATAATTCTTGATGTTCCCTCATCTTCTGATTAAATCCATCAATATCCACTTTTAACCCTTTTTCTTCGGCTAATTCTAATGTAAATTCAAGTGGAAAGCCAAATGTGTCAAATAATTTAAATGCATGTTCTCCATCAATTATTCCATCACATTTCTTTTCTGTTTTTTCAAACATTTTCATTCCTGAATTTAATGTCTTGTTAAACTTATTTAATTCCTTTTCAATTTCGTTTATTATATTTTCACTATTTCTATTTAGTTCTTCATAGTCTTCTTTATAATATTCTATAAATACTTTACTTAACTGTTCTAATACTTTTTCATCATTAGTTAATTTTTTTATGTATCTAATTGCTCTTCTTAATAATCTCCTTAATACATAACCTCTTCCATTATTTGATGGAACTAGTTTAATATCATCTGCCAATATAAATGTCGAAGTTCTCATATGATCCAATATTACTCTATATTCTTTTAAATGTTCTTCATATTTAGTATCAGTAAGTTCTTCTAATTTCTTTCTTGCTAATTGAAACACTTCAATGTCATATACGCTTTTTAATCCATTTAAAGTCATTAATACTCTTTCAACACCCATTCCAGTGTCTACATTTTTATGTTCTAGTGGTATGTACTTCCCATCTTTTGCTTGATATTCCATAAATACATCGTTCCATATTTCAACCATGCATCCACAGTTATCTGCTGGAGTACATTTTGGGTTATTACAGTCTTTGACTTTAACAAACATTTCCGTATCTGGACCACATGGACCTTCTCCACTTCCTAATTCCCACCAGTTGTGTTCTTTACTTAAGAAATATATGTTTTTTTCTTCTACTCCAAGTTTTTTCCATACTTCAGCACTATATGTATCTTTAGGTGCATTTTCATTTCCTTCAAATACACTGAAAGCAAGTTTTTGAAGTGGTAAGCCCAAATACTCTTCGTTAGTTAAAAATTCAAATGACCATTTTATTGCTTCATCTTTAAAATAATCTCCTAACGACCAATTACCTAACATTTCTATAAATGTACAATGTGTATCATCTCCTACTGATTCTATATCGCTTGTTCTTATACATTTTTGTACATCAACTAGTCTTTTACCCATAGGATGAGGAGTTCCTAACAAGTATGGTACCAACGGGTGCATGCCTGCTGTTGTAAATAAAACACTAGGATCATTTTCTGGTATTAAACTAGCACTAGGAATAATTTTGTGTCCACTTTTTTCAAAAAAATCAAAATATTTATCTATTAATTCTCTTCTAGTTATATTTTTCATTTATTTCACCAACCATTTCGTTTATTTTGTTTTTTAAAGTATCTAGATCTTTATCATTTACTAATATATAGCTAAATTCATTAAAATCATCTAAATCTACTTCAGTAAAATGTTTTTTCTGTTCTTCTGTTAACCCATTGTCAAAATTAGGCCTATTTATATTTATACTTACAACTTTTTCAAATGCTTTGCTTACGTTTATTATTTCTTTTTTTGCCCTTACATCACTTATTGTTATTATATCAAAAAAGAAACTATACACTTTTATATCATCAATTATTTTTTTTATAAAAAACTCTTCATCTATTTTTCTTCTAATTATATCTGTACCTAATGTTTGTAATAGTTCTCTAGGTTTTGTCCCTTCTTTACCATCCCAGCCACTTATTTTTTTAGCATATTCTTTTATGTAACTTGAAAATTGTAAATTAATTACTTTTTTTCCAGCACTTTCATATATTTCCTTAATAAAATTTGCAGTTGTATCTTTTCCATACCTTGCTTTCCCACTTATCAAATATATTATTGGTTTTGTTTGTTTTAATTCCATTTTTTCCTCCTAAAAAATAAAAGAATGGTATAAGGAGTGCAAGTGCACGGTACCATCCTTTTTTTAACTTAATTTTTATAACGGTATATTTACCGAGAACTAGTAGTTCTAACTAAAGGAATAGCTTTCAAATTAGTGCTAAAACTTTTTCACCAACCAAGTTTTCTCTACATAGCATTCTTAATTTTACTTATTTCCTTTTTTACGCTTTTGTTTTTTGTATACCCAAAGAAATCAAACTTTGCATCTAAGTATATATATATTATTTTTAATATTGCTACAATTGGAGTTGCAACAATCATTCCTATTATACCAAAGAAATATCCAAATATCAATAATGATATTACTATTGTCACTGGATGCAAGTCCATTTTCTTGCCTATTACTATTGGATGCAAGAACGTCGATTCAAGACCTTGCACGATTATTACAAACACAAGTACTAATATTCCTGTTAACGGACTTTGACTTAAGCCGACTAATACCGCTGGTGCTCCACCAATGTAAGGACCTATGTATGGAATTAGGTTTGTTATTGCACAGAAGAACGCAAATAATACAGGAGCATTTAATCCAATAATTGTAAATCCTATAATTGAAACAATAAATAATATTAAACTGATTAACAAAGTGCCATTTACAAACTTATGCATCACTATTGATATTTCGTTTATTATGTAAGCGCCTTCTTTTCTTACTTTTCTTGGTAATATATTAAGCAAATGATCAGTCACATTATTAAAATTAAATAGTAAGTAAAATCCTATTACAAAACCAATTAATATAGATCCTAATCCACTAAATAGCGCACTTACAAAGTTCATTACGACTGAAGGTAATGATGTTGTAAGATTTTTTGCAAATGTTTCAACCGTTAGATATATCTCTTCTTTTATACTATTTAAATCTAATAACGATGAATCACTTATAGTTTCAAAGAATGAATCAATATGAAACTTAACATCACTTAATATTCCTGGTATTGCTGAAACAATATCGTTTATTTGTTGACCTAATACAGGTATCAAGGCTAATAAGAATAGATAAAGAAATATTATTAATAAACCAAACACCAATATTACAGCAGCACCTCTTGGTACACCTTTATCAGTAAGTTTACAACAAAATGGATTTAGTAACCATGCTATTACAAAACCTATGAAAAATGGGCTCATAATTTTTAATATAGTTAATATTATTGGAATAATATTCCATTCTTTAATTACAAGAGTTAGAATATATAGAAATCCTATCACTAGTAATAAATATAATACTTTTAAAACATTTCCGCTCAGTTTAAATACTTCGTTTATTTTTTCAACATTTAGTTTTTCGAATATTTTATTTTTCATTTTTTCACCTAATTATATTCTAACACATATTTTTATATTATATATACACTTTTTTGCAATTTTATGTAAAAATATTTTTACAAAGTATATTAGATGTCGAATTTATATTTTGTGTATTATTTTAACTATTTGGCATAAAATTTTTAGTAGATATACTAGAATTGATATTTTCTTGAGGTTCTGTTATAGTGTTGTTAGAAAAAGACGTCACATTAGTGGTAACAGACTTATTGTCTGAGCCAACTCGTGATGTCTTTTTTATGTTATTTACATCATAAAGTGCTTTTTACTGTACCTCTTTTTAATATTTCTAATGTAATATTTTGGATAAATACAATTAAAAAACCTTCTATTTTTTAGAAGGATTTTTGCTACTATTGGTCATGGCCGCGCCAACTTTCATCATTTTGTTTCTTTCTTTTTTCATAAAAGATGTTATATCTTTTTCATGTTTTTTTAAAAGCATTCCTGCGCCTAGCCCTGCTCCCATCCATAGCATTCTATCTAACATTTTTATAGTAAACACCTCTTTTCTATAAATAGTATTTACTCATAATTATTATTTATACTAAAATAACTTGGTAAATAATGTCTTTCTATTCTCTGCATATTCTGTTTTAATACCCTTATTTAGATATTCTTTATTACCAATTATAACCAACCTTTTTTTAGCTCTTGTTATGCCCGTATATATTAGTTTATTATATAGCATTCTATTGAAACTTTTTGAAATTACCATTATAACGTTTTCATATTCACTTCCTTGACTTTTGTGTATACTAATTGCAAATGCATGTGTTATTTCTTCAAATTTCTTTTTGTCATACTTTACCTTTATTCCATTATAATTAACCATCATTATTGGTTTTGTTCCATTTATAATTTTATCTATTAATCCAATATCGCCATTATAAATATTATTATCTACGTCATTAACAAGTTGAATAACTTTGTCTCCTTCTCTATAAATTGTACCTCTTATTGTTATTTCTTTTTTTTCTTCACTACTTGGATTAAATATTGATTGCATTATACTGTTTAATGATTCTATTCCGTTTTCGCCTTTGTACATCGGTGCTAAAACTTGAAAACTCTCTTTATTAATACCTTTATCAATTGCTCTTAATGATATATCCTTGACAATCTTTTTTATGTTTATTTCATTGCATTCTATAAATGAAAAGTCGCTATAATTTTGATAATTTTCTTTTGTTATTTTATTTTTTATGTCTTTTGCAAACTGATTTATAAATGAATTTTCTTTAGTTCTATAAATATGTGATAATTCACTTCTTTTTATTGATGGTATTTGTAATAAATCAGATAATAGATTTCCTGGATTTATGCTTGGTAATTGATTTGCATCTCCAACATATATTAGTTTTATATTATTTAATAATCCATCAAATAGATTTTTCATTAAAAATATATCAACCATACTTACTTCGTCTATAATGACAAACTTTGTGTTGCTTGGATTATATAGATTAACTTGAAATGTTTCAGTCTCTCCATTCCATTTTAAGAATTTGTGTATTGTACTCGCTTTTCTTCCAATGCTTTCCATCATTCTTTTAGCACTTCTGCCTGTTGGTGCGAGTAACGTAATGTCTCCTTCTTTACATTCATTTATACTTACATATATATCTACAACCGCTTTGATTATTGTAGTCTTTCCAGTTCCTGGTCCTCCAGTTATTATGTAAAAATCATTTGTTAAGCTTCCTTTTATAGCTTCTTTTTGGTCCTTATTAAGTGTTATGTTATTTATTTCTTCATAATTTTTTATATATGATTCTATTTTTTTGCTACTTATTTTATTTTTAGTGCTAGATAATATTTTTATTTTATTTGCTAATATATTTTCTGTTTCATAGAAATTGTAAAGTGCAATATCATCATTTATAGTAATAATATCGTTTTCTTTTTCTAATTCTTCTAAATATTTTATATAGTCGTTTACATCTAATGTTTTCGTAAAATACCCGTTCAAATTAATATATAAATCTTCTTTATTTACTATAGTATCGCCTTTATCAAAACATATTATTCCTATTAAATGTTTTATTAATGCTTTCACTCTTCTTTTATCAAATTCATCTTCTGTTTTTAGAAAAATATTATCAAGTTTTTTAAAATCAATGTCATTTTGTAATAAATATATGTTTTCTTCCAATATTTCTTTTACTCTATTATTGTATTTTTTTATTAAAGTATAACTTTCTTTTGTAGTTAACCCTAGTTTTGTAAGTTCTAATATATTTTCTTCATTTTGTACAGTTTTGTTAATTGTTCTCACAAGTTCATCAAATTTTTTTATTGTTAATCCACTTACATTTAATAATTTTCTGTCACCTCGTTTAATTGCATCTATAGAATCTAAACCGAATATGTCAACTATTCCTTTTGCAATTTTTGGCCCTATACCTTTGAATAAACCACTTGATAGATACATTATAACTCCTTCGTTATCATCCATTTCATTTATTTCGTAATTATCTACTTGATATTGGTATCCATATCTCGGATGGTTTATTAATTTCCCATAAAATGTATAGGTTATGTCATTGCTTAATGGCAAAAAGACCCCATTAAACGTTATAGTTTTGTTTTGATATTCTGTCATATCTTCGTCATTTGTATCTTTTACTTTGAAAAGTCCTACTCTATAACCATTATCGCTTTCATATAATATTTTTCTAACATTCCCTTTTATGTACTTCATGTTTATTATTTTAACACTTGATAATAAAAAAACAAAGTAAAAAACTTTGTAATTTTATCATTGTTCTTGTTTTAATTTAATATAATCATTTTCAAGTTTACTTAAGTCATTAGGTGACATAAATAAAATTACTGAATTATTTATATCTTTTAATTTAAATGCTTCATCTCTATTTATAGTTTGTGCACCTTCTATTTCATCTGCAATAATTTTATAAGTTACATTAGGATAGTTTTCTTGTTTTTCTCTAGCACCATATATATCCATTACGTAAACTTTATCACATTTTTTTAATACTTTTATTAGTTCTTTATGAAACCTTATTGTTCTAGTAAAAGTATGCGGTTCAAATACAGCTACTATACTTTTATTAGGGTATTTTTGTCTAGCTGAATTTATAGTTGCTAAAACTTCTGTTGGATGGTGTGCGTAATCGTCTACTATGATGTTATCTTTTACTTTTGTTTCTGTGAATCTACGTTTAGCGCCTTTAAATGTTATTAGATTTTCTTTTACTTTTTCTAAGTCTAAGTTTTCTAAATAACATAAAGTAATTACTGCTAAACTGTTTAATAACATATGTTTTCCATATAGTTTTAAATTAAAGTTATTTATGTATTTGTTATCTATATAAACATCAAAACTTGTGCCATCTTTACTATAATTGATGTTTTTAGCTACGACATTATTTTCTTCGGATAAACCATAATATATTATTTTTTTATCAAATTTTAGTTTTCTTGTGTTTTCATCATCGCCACATACAATTGCACATTTTGATGTGTTATTTATAAAACTTTGATATGCATCTACTACATCATATATGTCTTTATAATAATCAACATGATCTAATTCAATGTTTGTTATTATGCTATAAGATGGTTTGTAAGATAAAAAGTGTCTTTTGTATTCGCAACTTTCAAGTGCAAAATATTTGTTATTTTTATTTGCATATCCAGTCCCATCTCCGATTAAGTAGTTACATCCAGTTATATTATTTAATACGTGACTTAGCATTGCTGTTGTTGTAGTTTTTCCGTGACATCCTGCTATACATATTGTATTAAACATTTCACTTATTTCGCCTACCATATCTTGATATGATAATATTTTAAGATTTAATTCTTTGGCTCTTTTTACTTCTTCGTTATTGTTTTCGTTAAACGCATTGCCTTGGACTACTACCAATCCTTCTTTTATATTTTCTGGATTAAATTCATATATTTTTATTCCATGCTCTATTAAACCTTGCTCTGTAAAAAAGTGTTTACTAACATCGCTTCCTTGTACTTCCATTCCTAATGAATCCATTATCTGCGCTAGTGAACTCATACCAGAACCTTTTATTCCTATAAAATGATACATTTTTCTCTCCTCTTATTAATTATATTCCTTTTATCTATTGATAAAAACTAAAAATGTCAATCACTTGACACTTCTAATATTGTATTCCCCATACTATTAATTCTTTTGATTCTTTTCCGCATACCACACATTTGTCATCTATAAGTTTTTCATTTTCAAGTATACATCTAGATTTTAAGCCTTTTATTTCTTTCATTTTTAGTTCGCATTCTTCATCTCCACACCAACATGCTTTTATAAATCCTGGAGTTTTGTTCATTATTTCTTTTACCTCATCTAGATTATGTGCTTCAAATGTTAATGCATTTCTTCTTTCTAAAGCGCGACTATACATATCTCTTTGAATTGTCTCTAATAAATCTTTAGTAAACTTTACTATATCTATGTCTTTATTCTTTATTATTTTTTCGCTTGTATCTCTTCTTACAAATGTTATATTATTGTTTTCTAAGTCTCTTTTTCCTATTTCAATTCTAATTGGTATTCCATTAACTTCGGCTTCTGCAAATTTAAATCCAGGACTTTTTTCGCTCAAATCAATTGATGATGTAACGCTATTTTCATTTAGTTTTTGATTTATTTGTTTTGATAAGTTAATTACTTCTTCGTCGTTACCTATAGGTATTATTATAACTTGTTTAGGTGCGACTTTAGGTGGTAAAACTAATCCTTTGTCATCTCCATGAACCATTATTACCGCGCCTATCATTCTTGTTGTCGTTCCCCAAGATGTTTGATATGCATATTCCTCTTTGTTATTTTGATTAGTAAACTTTATATCATAGCTTTTAGAAAACTTTTGTCCAAAATAATGTGAAGTACCGCATTGTAAACTTACTCCATTAAACATCAATGCTTCATTTGTATATGTATATTCTGCTCCAGCAAATTTTTCTTTTTCTGTTTTTAGTCCTATTATGCTAGGTATTGCTAATATGTCGTGATGAAACCATTTATAAACTTCTATCATTTGTTTTGTCTCACGTTCTGCTTCTTCTTTTGTACTATGAATAGTATGTCCTTCTTGCCATAAAAACTCTCTACTTCTTAAAAATGGTCTTGTCTCTTTTTCCCATCTAAGAACATTACACCATTGGTTATATAGCATTGGTAAATCTTTATATGATTTTATGTGACTTTTATAAAAATCACAAAATACTGTTTCGCTTGTAGGTCTTATACATAGTCTTTCATCTAGTTCTTTGCTGCCACCCATGGTTACCCAAGCTACTTCAGGTGCAAAACCTTCAACTAATTCTTTTTCTTTATTTAATAGGCTTTCTGGAATTAATAAAGGCATTTGTACGTTAACGTGCCCTAGTTCTTTAAACTTTTTATCTAATTCGTTTTGCATTTTTTCCCAAATTGCATAACCATTTGGTAATATTGCAATACAACCTTTAACACTTGTGTAACTCGCTAGTTTGGCAGCATTTACAACATCAGTGTACCATTTTGCAAAGTCATCGCTTCTACTTGTTATTTTTTCATTTTTCATTTATTGTACCTCATCTCTTAAATATGTTTTTATTTCATTGTTTTCATATGTTACGCATATCCAAATATCGTTCATGCTTTCGTTAGTTCTCGGGTCATATATTTGTCCATTTTCTTCTTCAGTTAAATATTTCATATTAATTAAGTCTCCAACTGTAATATTTTTACAAGTCGAGGATAAACTATCTAAATTATCGTTTCCGTATTCTTTGGCTTTTAATAATGCTAAATCAATTTTTTCTTCATATATTTGTTTTTTACTCCTATCGCTAATGCTTATTACACTTAACGTTACTATACCAATTAACATTAATACTAATGCTATGCTAGCAACTACTTCTATTATTGTAAACCCTTTTTTCATATTTCACCAACTTATGTTAGAATTATACCATATGATAGAAAAAAAAACATTATTTCTATTGTAAGTTTTATATTTTTAATGGTATAATTATTTGTAGAATAGAAAGTGGGTGCAAGAGTGAAGGAATTTGACTTTGAAAAAATGCCTATTGTTGAAATTGCAAACGAAATTATTATAGATGCTGTGAATAAAGGGGCTAGTGATATTCACTTTGATCCATCTAAGGATGATTTAAAATTGAGGCTCAGAATTGATGGTATCCTTTCAGATTATGGTATCATACCAGGGAAATACAAAAGAAATATGATTAGTCGTATTAAGATGATTGCTGGTATGAATATAATGGAAACTAGATTACCACAAGATGGTGCGATTAAAAGAAAAATTGGCGATAGGCTTTTGGATCTTCGTGTTTCTAGTTTGCCTACTAATAATGCTGAGAAAATTGTTATTCGTATTTTGGATTATTCTAAGAGTTTAGAAGGTCTTGAAAATCTAGGTTTTAGTAAAGAAAGTCTTGAAAAAATCGGCAAACTTATTAAAGTTCCTAATGGAATTATCTTAGTTACTGGTGCTACTGGTACTGGTAAAAGTACTACAGTTTATTCAATTTTACAAAAATTAAATACTGAGGATGTAAATATTATAACCGTTGAAGACCCAATAGAAATGGACATCGCTGGTATTAGTCAAGTTCAAGTTAATCAAGAGATTGGTTTGACTTTTGCAACTGTTTTAAGAAGTATCTTGAGACAAGACCCTAATATTATTATGATTGGTGAGATTCGTGATGATGAAACAGCACGAATAGCTGTAAGAGCTAGTATTACTGGTCATTTGGTTTTATCTACTCTTCACACTAATAATTCTCTTAATACTATTGAACGCCTTACTGATATGGATGTTGAAAGATATTTGCTAGGTAGTAGTTTGGCTGGTATTATTTCACAAAGACTAGCTAGACAAGTATGTACTGAATGTAGAAAGAAAAGGCCTACTACTGAATATGAGAAAAATGTTTTTAGAGCTGTTTTAGATAAAGAAGTAAATGAAATGTATGAGGCAAATAAAGAAGGGTGTCTTCGTTGTTCTCATGGATATAGAGGACGACTTGCAATACTTGAAGTATTAATAATTAATGATCAAATTAGAGATGCTATAACTAATGATGCTCCTAAGAAAACTTTAAGAGAACTTGTTTATACGGGCGAAGTTATTACTTTACTTCAAGATGGTCTTAATAAAGTTATTGAGGGAGAAACTACTTTTGAAGAAATACTAAAGATAATTGATTTGGAAAATGATTTAACTAATTATGAAGATGATAATTTGAGACAAAGTTTGAATATTGCTAATATGCAGCACAGAGTTCAACAGCAAAATAAACAAAGTAATATCTCAAATGATATTACTTCTGAAAATGTGGAAACAATAGATTTTTAAAAAATGCATTTACAAATGCATTTTTTATTTCAATAAAAAAACCAATAAATTGGTTTTAGTTAGTCACAAGTTACAGCTGAATGAGTATCATCAGCTTCTTTAATATCACCTATTTTTACTGGACTTGATGTGCTAGTGTAAGAATATTTACCATCACTAACTTTAATTAGTGTTATCTGACCTTCGCTATTAAATTCAATGTCATATAGAACATCATCATTACTTATATTTAAGTCATCATCTGTACTAGAATTTGCTTCATCTTTACAATATGAAGTTGCTAATTTTTCATTATTAGGTACTAATTGATCAGATACATATTGCTCTTCCGCTGCTCTATAAATAGATTGAACTTGGGTAATAAAAGCACTTTCTCTTGAATCATTAAATAATTCTAGTACTTGTGGCAATGCCATTACAAGTAATATTGATAATATTGCAATTACTGCAATTAATACTACTAAAGTAAATCCTTTCTTATTATTTTTCTTCATATAAATTTTCCATCCTTTCTTATTTTTTATCTACATAGATTATACCACTATTTTTTTTACTTAGTCAATATAATTATATAATACTATAATTAATTTACATTATAATTAATTGTTTTTTCTACAATTCTTTTTATATCTCTTTCGTTAAATGGTTTAGTTAATAAATCCACTATTCCATATTGAAATGCTTTTTCAATTGTTTCTTTGTCATCAACTCCAGTTATTATAGAAACTGGAATTTTTATAAATAATTGATTTTTAATAAAATAATCTAATAATTCAAAACCATTTACGTTTGGCATATTTAAATCTATTAGTGCTGCTTTTAATTTTGTGTTATCTTTATTTTCTTCTAAAAATTTTATTGCCTCTGCTCCATCACTTGCTGTGTAGACTTCATAATCGTTATTAAATACTTTTTTTATAAATCTGCTTATCATGTCTGAATCATCTACAACGAGTATTGCTTTATCTTTTATAATAAAATCTGGTTTTTTTACCTGTTCTTTTTCTTTACCGAGGTAATCGTTAACTAAGTCAATTACTCTATGTGCCTCTTCCATAAGCTCATCGTAATGATCATATATGAACATGATGTCATTTGCTTTACTTTTCATCTCTTGT
>CALVVN010000047.1 GCA_944363865.1 uncultured Bacilli bacterium | reverse complement strand
AATCAGTATCAATTCTATCAGCTATATTAATCAACTTAATTGTTTTTTCAAGATACTCTAATCTTTTATAATTAACGGAGTAACCCTTAATTAAATAATCTTTTAAGACATTATTAGCCCATTTTCTAAATATTATACCTTGCTTACTATTTACACGATAACCGACAGAGATAATCATATCCAAGTTATAAAAACGAACATTATACTTTTTACCATCATTTCCAGTATGCTCAAAAAATGAGCATACTAAATCTTCTTCTAATTCCCCATCTTTATAAATATTTTGTATATGCCTAGTGATAGTTTTCCTATCTTTTCCAAAAAGTTTTGCCATTTGTTCTTGATTTAACCACACTGTTTCATCTTTCATATTTACTTCTAATTTAACATTTTGATTTTCAAATAGTATTATTTCATTTTTCATATAATCCTCCTTTTGTTTTAATTTATCTATAAACCTTTCTTTTAGCAATATCATTTGCGGTTTCACAATTATATAAACCCTTATATCCAGCATTATGAAATTTATCAAAATTTTTAACACCACATTTTTTAGCAACTTTATTTAAAAAATTCTTCCCTTTTCTAATCAAATTTCTTTGATAAAATCTTTTCTCATCTTCAGTTAACATAGAATATTCTTTTTCAGTTAATTCCATTTTTCTAGTTTGAATAGCAAAGTAAGTTTGGCCTAAAGCAACTACTTCTTTTTTAGAATCTGCATTTTGAACTATTAAATAACAAGCATACCTTGATAACTTATAATCTAATAATTTTTTAACTCCACCATTAGGCATTTTTGATGTTTTTCCCACTTGGGAAAAATGTCCAAAAACTTTATAATTACTATTTTCACATGCTTTTTTAGCGTGTTTTATTACATTACAAAACTTATCCCATCTTTTGTATTCTAATGCTAACATTAATTCTCTCGCTAACCAAAATTCATTTCCAAACTCATCAATATGTTTTATATCTTCAAATGTTTTTTCTCATATTTTTCTAGTTTATGCATAAAAACCTTCATAATAAAAATGTTATGCACTCACATAACACCTTCTAATATTATTGTATGTTAGTTTTTTATAAAACTCTTTTTTATTATAATATTTATTCAAACTCAACAATAGAATTAACTAAAGTTTTATACATATTACTTTTAACTTTTCTTTCAGTTCCTTTAAACAAAAAATCATACACAGTTTCCCATATTACTACCCAAGCAGCAACCATCATTATTTCCTTAACAAAATAAACATCAAACATTTGACTTAAAGTTACAAAGAAAATACCTAAAACAAGTAACAATACTCTATAAATATCATCTAATTTATCAACTTCTCCATAATGTTTATATTTTTCCTTAAAAGTATATTTAATTGCTTCATATAACTTATCTTGTTTATCTTCTTTTACACCAGTTATCCTAATAATAACATTTCTTCTTTTAACGTATTCACTAGTTATATAATTAAATAAACTATCAGAAATATATTTATCATTATACTCATTAAAAGCACTATCATAATTAGTTATTTTAACACTTATAACATTATTCATTTTTAGTTAATTCCATTTCTATTTCCATAAGCCTATTATATTTACATACTCTCTCTCCACGAGTAACTGAACCAGTTTTAATAAAAGGAACATTTAATGCAACTGCAACATCAGCAATAAAAGTATCAAGAGTTTCTCCACTTCTATGACTAATAATAGTTGTATAATTATGTTGTTTAGCATAAACTATTGTTTCTAATGTTTCATAAAAAGTTCCAACTTGATTTAACTTAATAAGTATAGCGTTACAAAGTTTATTTTCAATACCTTTTTTTAACAACTCTTTATTAGTTACAAATAAATCATCCCCTACAATACTTATCTTCTTACCTAACACTTCAGTTATCATTCTAAACCCTTCATAATCTTCTTCATCAAATGGGTCTTCAATACTAATAATTGGATAATTTTTAACTAAAGAAACATAATAATTAAGTAATTCTTCTCTATTCAAATTATTATTATCTATTTTATAAGTATCATTATTCTTATTATACAAGCTACTAGCAGCAACATCTAATGCAATAAAAACATTAACACCAGGAATATACCCTGCTTCACTAATACTTTTCATAATTAAACTCAAAGCTTCTTCGTTATTCTTTAAATCAGGTGCAAAACCACCTTCATCCCCAACATTAACACTCATACCTTGTTTAACTAGCAAACTCTTTAACTGATAAAATACTTCACTAGCTGCTCTTAAACATTCCTTAAACTCTTTAAACTTAGGAACAATCATAAACTCTTGAATATCTAAGTTATTACTAGAATGTTTACCACCATTAATAATATTAAACATGCCGTAAGGCATTCTCTTTTCACGTTTATTCAAATACTCATATACTTCCAAACCACCGTCAAGTGCGGCAGCCTTTAAAGCAGCAACACTCACACTTAAAATAGCATTCGCACCAAGATTACTCTTATTAGGTGTTCCATCTAAATTAATCATAATTTCATCAATTTTACTTTGCTCGCTTACTTCTACACCAATAAGTTTATCTTTAACTAGATTCACATTATTTACTGCTTTTAATACACCTTTTCCATAATACCTTTCATCATTATCTCTAAGTTCTAAAGCTTCTTTGCTTCCAGTACTAGCACCACTTGGAACGCTAAAAACGCCAACATTACCTTTTTCAGTGTACACTTTAGTTTCAACAGTGGGGTTTCCCCTAGAATCTAATATTTCACGTGAAGTTATATTTATAATCTTGCTCATAATTCACCATACTTTCATAACAAAATTATAACAACCAAGTTATTAAAAATCAATAGACATTTACACACATATATGCTATAATAATTTACTATTTAAAAAAGGAGAAAGAAAATGCAAATAAAAGAAATAAATGAAATAGAATTTGATAACTTCGCAAATAATCATATTTTAAAAAATTATTACCAAACAAGTAAATATGGTAACTTAATGAAAAAGTTTGGCTATACACCAATATATATAGGAGCATATGAAGATAATACATTAGTAGGTGCTGCTTTAATATTATCAAAATACATCGCAATAAATGTGAAATATGGTTACAGCCCAAGAGGCTTTTTAATAGATTATCAAAATTATTACGAATTAGAAGAATTTACAAAACGTGTGAAAAAATATTTTTTTAAAAAGGGATTTGCATTTATAAAAATAAACCCAGAAATAACACTTGCAGAAGTATTACCAGAAACAAATACTAAAAACGTAAATGATGAAGCAAAAAACTTAATTAAAAAACTAGAAAGTTTAAATTATAAAAAATTAAAAAACAATATATATTTTGAGAGTTTACTTCCAAAATATAATCCAATAATCAATTTACAAACATTTAACATAGATAACTTAAACAAAAATATAAAACAAAAGATAAGAAACAAAGATAAAAAAGGAATAACTTTAATAAAAGGCGACGAATACAACTTAAACCAATTCTATGAATTAGTAAAAAACAAGAAAGATAATTCAATTGAATATTACAAAAACTATTATAAAATATTTAATGAATTAAATATGTCAGACTTATGGTTATTACAAATTGATTACCATGAATACTTACAAAATGCACAAGAAGAATACAATTTATTAATAGATAAAAATGAACAAATTAACAAAATATTTATAAATGATACTAAAAACAAACAATTATTAAGGCAAAAAATGGAATCAGATAAAAAAATAACTACATTAAACCAAGAAATAACGGAAATAAATAGTTACATACAAAACGGAATATATAAACAAATAATAGCATCAGCATTAATAATAAAATATCAAAATAGAATAAATATAGTGATAAGTGGTTTTGACAAAAATACTAAACAAAATCCAAACCATTTACTATACACAAAATTAATAGAACATTATAAAAAACAAAATTATAAATATTTAGACTTAAATGGAATAACTGGGGACTTTACACCAAGTAATCCTTATAAAGGATTAAATGAATTTAAATTAAACTTTAAACCAAACATTTACGAATATATTGGAGAATTTGATTTAATTATAAACCAAACACTTTATTCGCTACTTTGGTCTACAAAAATACTTCATAATGAATTTGATAGAAAAGACATTAAGAACAACTAATTTACATTTTTATTATTGATGTAGAAATATATAGTTTTCTACATCTTTTTTAATGTTTTAGTAGATACTTTAATTATTAACTCATCTGGAACATCATAATCAGTAACCTCTGGATAAATATATTGGGCCATATATTTATTATGATAATTTTTAAGTAACTGAATATATTCTTCGCCCAAACCATTTACTTCAATATCTTCATCACGTAAAATCGAGGTTATAATGTTTTTTGTATCGGGACTTAATTCATAAAAAGAATCATCTGTATTAGTTAATTCGTGATTTAATATTTGACTATATAACATTTCTTGTTTTTCAACATCTAAAGTTTCATCAAAATCTCTATCAAGTAAGGCTAAAATTAATAACAGTTGTTCTGAATGTTTTTTTGCTCCATAATGATTTCTTAAAAATTTTTCCTCATTGATACCTTTTTTTTGGAGACATCTTGATAACTCTTGCTCATCAATATTTTTCATGTCCTTACAATTTTCATAAACAATGTGCGCAGTTTTTTTCATTAATTCTAAAGCAACTGACATTATATTTCCCGCTTCGGCCATTGCTTGCTCTTGTGATATTTTTCCCTTTTTTACCTTATTTTTTAATAACAAAAGTTTTATAACTAATTTCCCTGCTGTTAGTCTGGTAGCATTCAATTTTTTTAACATTATATAATATTTATTTTTCCCGTACATTTTTTACCTCCATCAACAATTTTCTGATTAATTCTAGCAATTTACTGCCTATAATACAAGTGTCAATTATCTCTTCCGTAAAATTATTTTTTAACTTTACCATTGAAATCTCCCTTCGTTTTTTTAATAAAATTATAAACGGTATAGTTATTTGTGTCAATTATTAGAAACTATCATTATTTTTTTTATTTTATCTGTGCTTCCATTTTTGCTATAAAAATAACCTATTACTGAAAACGTTAATGCTCCTATAAAGTTTACAAATAAATCTTTCATTGTATCTATTATTCCAATGTCAATATAGCCACCGTATTTGCTTATCCAGTCTTCTCCATTTACATTTAAACTTTCTATTTTTATACTATGTACTTTATTCAAATTATCTTCATCAAACTTAACCGAATTTATTTCATTTACTATGTAATCTTTTTGCATATCAGTGTTAAATGTCATATCCATACCAAATTCAAAAAACTCCCATAGAATTCCTATTGTCATTGAAAAACAAAACGAAACTATTGCTACAAATATTGGAGTTAATTTGATATTTATATTTTTATTTTTATTTAATAAGTCTATTAGTGAAAGACCAATCGCGCCCATTATAAATCCATTTATTGTATGTAACATTGTATCCCATCCAGGAATTCTTGTATAAAATGAATTTAGCTCACCTAATATTTCAGCACTAAAAATAAATATCAATATTATCATTTCTAATTCATCTGGAATTTCTAATTTAAATTGTCTTTCTATGATAGTTGGAATAAAAAATAATATTAGTGTTAAAATACATACAAATACATTTTCATAATTCCCAACAAAAATGTTTCTTATTAATACTAAAAATACAATAAATCTTAATAATAAGAATAGTTTTTTAGATTTTGTTAGTTTTTCTCTTTTAATTTTCATAAATACCTCTTATTTTTCAAATTGTGCATTATATAACTCAAAGTAAAACCCTTTTTTTTCTAATAATTCGTTGTGTGTTCCCTGCTCGATTATGTTTCCGTCTTTTATTACAAGAATTAAATCTGCATTTTTTATAGTTGAAAGTCTATGAGCTATTATAAAACTAGTCTTGTTCTCTGTTAGTTTATCCATCGCTTCTTGTACAAGTTCTTCTGTTCTTGTATCAACGTTACTAGTAGCCTCATCTAGTATTAAAAATGGTGCGTTATCTATCATTCCTCTAGCTATTGTTATAAGTTGCCTTTCTCCTGCAGAAACGCTATCATCATCAGTTATTATTGTATCATAACCTTTTGGCATTGTCTTTATTAAATGATCTATTCCAACTTTTTTACATACTTTTTCTATGTCTTTTTGTTTAACATTTTTCTTGTTGAAAACTATGTTCTCTTTAATTGTTCCATTAAATATCCAAGTATCTTGTAAAACCATTGTGAATAAATCATGTACGTTTTCTCTAGTTATTTCTTTGGTTGAAACGCCATCAATAAGTATATCTCCATCAGTTATATCATAAAACTTCATCAGTAAATTAACCATTGTTGTCTTTCCCGCACCTGTAGGTCCAACTATTGCGATTTTTTGACCAGGAAGAGCTGTCGCACTAAAGTTATATATAGTTGGTTTTTCGTTTCCATCATATTTAAATGTTATGTTTTTAAATTCAATCTTTCCTTTTGCTTCATTTTTAGATAGTTTTTTTACTATGTGGCTTTCATCATCCATCTCTTCTTCATCAAGAAATTCAAATACTCTTTCACTGGCAGCAGCAGTACTTTGTATAGAAGTCATTGCCTGTGCAATTTGTGATAATGGAGATGTAAATAGTCTTACATACATTATAAATGCTACTATTACACCAAAAGAGATTGAGCCATTTGATGTTAAAAGTGCCCCGACTATGCAAACTGCTACATAACCGAAGTTTCCGATAAAATGCATTATTGGCATCATTATTCCTGATAAAAATTGACCTTTTCTATTACAATCATAAACTTTTTTGTTTAGTTGCTCAAACTTATAATTCGCTTCTTTTTGACCGTTATATGCTTTTACAACATTTATACTAGAATATATTTCTTCTATATGTGCATTTAAGTTTCCTATTTCAACTTGTCTTAAAACAAAATATTTTTGTGATTTTTTTAAAACTAGAAACATTAATGCAAATCCTATTAAACTTGAAATTATGGCGGTAAGAGCCATCAAATAATTAGTTACAAACATCATTATTATAGTACCTATAAAAAGAGTTAATGAACTCACTAATGTCGCTAATGAGTTATTTAAAGATTGTGCAATCATATCAATGTCATTTGTAACTCTTGATAAAGTATCTCCTATTCTATGCTTATCAAAAAACTTTAGTGGTAATTTATTTATTTTTATACTTATATTTTGTCTTAATCTTCTAGCAAACTTGTTTGCAACGTCTGTCATTGAAATGGATTCTAAATATGTGAACGTTGCACTGAAAATATATAATCCGAAAAGATATATGCATATTAATTTTATTTGTTCCCAATTCATATCACTACTTAAAACATTTGATATGCTTTTTGGCATACTTGATAATTTTATAATCAGTTCGTTACTATCACTTATACTTTGAAGTGCAGTTAAATAGGTTACTAAATCGTTTGAATTAATTATCACTTCATCAATTGTTATTGGTTCAAAAATTATGTTTTTAATACTATTTGGGTAATTATTTATATTTTCTAAATTATTTAAAAATTCAATTTTGTCTTCTTTTGTAATCAACTGATTTTTATATTCTGAATCATACAAAATTAAGTTTAAGATGTTATTTGATAATGATTTTATATTTTCTAGATTTGTTCTGTCATTAATAAGATTATTAAATTCTTCTTTTTCTGTTTGGCTTATTTCATTAGAATTATTTATTAAATTAATAGTTTTGCTGCTAACCCTAACATTTATTATATCGTTTAATTTTTGATAAAGAGTCTCTGGTTCAGTTTGTTCTTTTATATGATTATTAAGCAATTCTAGGTTTGTATTATTAATTTGAAGCCCACTTTGTATTTCGTTTGTTAAATCAGATAATTTGTTTGGGGCAATTATAGATAGGACAGATCCTAAAACAGCTAAGATTATTGAGAAAATAACGAGTGTTCTATAACCTCTTAATTCTTTAATCAATCTTATCATAGTGATTTTAAAGTTTTTGGCCTTATCATTGTTTGCACTCATTTCTGGTCTTCCATTCATTGTAATTCACCTTCCGATAATTGTGATAGTGCAATTTGTTTATACACTTCGCAGTTTTCTAACAATTCTTTATGACTACCCATTCCAACACACTTTCCGTTTTCTAATACTATTATTTTATCAGCGTGCATTATTGTTCCTATTCTTTGAGCGACTATTAAAGTGGTCGCATTTTTAGTATATTCTTTTAATTCTTTTCTCAGTTTTGCATCAGTTTTAAAATCAAGTGCTGAGAATGTATCATCAAATATATATATCTCTGGGTCTCTCGCTATAGCTCTTGCTATGGACAATCTTTGTTTTTGTCCACCACTTATATTTGTTCCACCTTGTGATATCTGTGTGTCATATTTTTTTGGCATTTTTAAAACAAAATCTTTTGCTTGTGCAACTTTTATTGCTTCTTTTATTTTGCCTTCTGACTTTTTACCTTTTCCATCTTCTCCATAAGCTACATTGGATTTTATTGTTCCTTTAAATATTACTGCTTTTTGTGGCACATATCCAATTAAATTATGTAGCGATTCTTGTTCATAATCTTTTACGTTTACATCATTTACTAAAACTTCTCCTTCAGTGACATCATAAAATCTAGGAACAAGATTTATTAAAGTACTTTTTCCACTTCCAGTTAAGCCTATGAATGCTACCGTTTCACCGGCATTAGCAACAAATGAAATGTTTTTAAGAACATATTCTTCTGCATTAGGATATTTGAAATTAACATTTTTAAATTCTACTTTACCTTGAACTCCACTTTTACCCATTTTTACTTTTCCATCTTTTATTTTAATTTTTACATCTAATATTTCGTTAATTCTTCCAGCTGATACTTCTGCTCTAGGTAATAGCATAAATATCATTGCTAGCATTAAAAATGACATTATTACTTGCATTGCATATGATGAAAAGACAACCATTTCTCCAAATAATGCAATTTTTTCTCCCATATTTGCTGCATCAATTAATCTAGCACCAACCATATATATACCTAAAGTTAAACAGTACATTATTAAATACATTACAGGTGATAGGATTCCAAAAGTCTTTTGATTAAATAGTTGTAATTTAGTTAAACTATTATTTACTTCTGCAAACTTATTTTCTTGATACTTTTCTGCATTGAATGCACGGACGACTCTTATACCAGTCAAGTTTTCTCTCATAACGCCATTCATATTATCTATAAGTAATTGTACTTTTTTGAACTTAGGCATAACTACTATAATTAAAACTCCTATTGTAAATAGCAATATTAAAACTGCAACACCAGTTAGTAAACTCCACTCCCAGTTTTTATTTAATATCTTGCTAACTGCCCAGATGGCTGTTATAGGTGCTTTTATTAAAAGTTGTAGCCCAAGCGAAATAAACATTTGAACTTGTGTAACATCGTTAGTAGTTCTAGTTATTAAACTGCTTGTTTTAAACTTTTTTATGTCATCCATAGACATGTTTTCCACTTTATTAAATAAACTTTTTCTTAATATCCTTGCTAAACTCGCAGAAATTGTAGCTGCAAGGTATCCCACTATAATTGAAAATACTAAACTGCCTAATGCACATAATAACATGTATCCACCATTTATTAATATTTCACTAATTTCTGAATCAGGTGTTTGTACTAAAACTGTTATGTTTGACATATAATCAGGCATTTTTAAATCAAGCCATACTTGTAATATTATAAGTACAACACTAATTGCTATCATTATCCATTCAAATGTTGTTAGTTTTTTTAGCAACTTTAACATGATATCACTTCTTTCTAATTACTTCTATTTTTTGACGTTTTAAAGTAAAAATAGTTACCATACACCCACACGTAGGACATTTTGCATGATTTATTCCTCTTTTATATGGTAGAGGTAATTTTAAAACTGTTTTGCATTTTCTACATTTTTTATATATAGAATTAGACTTAGAATAATTTATTATTTTGTTTTTTAACTTTAAATATTTATCATTTTCTTTTTTTCTTTTAGAAATATCTTTTGATAAATATCTATAGAACATTATAATAAAAATTATTATGCCTATGATATCTATAATTAAACTTTTTAAAAATAAATTAACTATATAAATTATAAAATATAGTATAAACATAAAATAAAATAGATCATCGATACCATTTCTTTTATACATAAACTTTCGTATTTTTTCTATCATATAATCATCCTTTACATAAACATTATAGCAAATAAAACAAAAGTTAGTAAAAAATAATATGATTTTCACAAAACTTTTATTCTTTTATTTCAAAGTAATTACCACTGTCAAGGTAAAGTATACCTTTTTTCCCTTCTAGTTGTTTTTTTATTTCAATGTATTTTTTAAACTCATCAATTTTATTGAGCGTTATGTACACTGTGTTATTATCATTCATGTATAATATGAAACGTTCTTCATCATAGGTTGTTGGACTGTATTCAATTTCACTTATTTTTGTTAATACTTCATAATCTACTTCACTTAGTTTTTCTATTAACTTATTTTTAACATCATCAACAACATAGTTTATAAGTGTTGCAGTTCCATTGATTTGATATGTTAAGTCTTCTTCGCTTCCATCTTCTAAAATATATTTTCCAGTACTTCTTTCAATAAATAATACTTTTTTCTCCGTTACATTTATTTCTACTATACTTCCCCATTTTTTTGATATGCTTACATCTTTTACTATTTCAATGTCTTCTAATCTTTTTTGTATAGTACTTTTGCTTGTTTTTATAAATGAAGGGTAATTTTCTAACTTCGCAGTTTCTATTATTTGTTCATCTGTCAAATAATATGTTCCTTTTATTACTATGTTTTTTATTGGTATATTGGATACATAGTATATACTACTTATTAACACTAGTAAAAAAAGTATAAAAATACTAAACTTTTTAAAACTAAACTTTCTCCTTTTTACTTTTTTTGTCATTACGTCACCTTACTTGTTATTTTTTATATATTTATATATTTTTGTCGATGAGTCTAACTTTGTAATGTTTTTTAATTTGTTTTTATAATCTATGTATGTTTTTTTATCATCTAAAATGCTTTTTATATATTTTTTTAAAGTATCAGCATCTAGTTTATCCTGTTCTAACATAAGGGAAACTCCACGTTTTTGTAAATCTAGTGCATTATAATATTGATGGTTATTAGCTACATATGGACTTGGTATCAGTATTGAAGGAATATCTAATGCTAGTATTTCGCTAATTGTAGACGCGCCGGCTCTAGAAATAATTAAATCAGCTTGTTTCATTAAGCCAGGTAAATTATCTACATATGGTTTTATTATAGTGCTTTTAGGCACTTTTATTTTGTTAAAGTTTTCATACAATTTTTTTCCTGTTATAAATAGTATTTCTTTATCTGGGTCTTCGTATGTTTGTAAAAAATTAATTAGTTTATCGTTTACTACACTACTACCCATACTTCCCATTACTATTAAAATTAGTTTCTTACTTTTTGTAAAACCTAATTTTTCTTTATCTATTGCTTTTATATTTTTTGCTCTTTCTCCGCATGGGTTACCAGTGTAAATTATATTTTTATTTTTAAAATATTTCCTAGTTTCTTCAAATGAGGTGAATATTGCAGTCGCATATCTTGATAAGTATTTATTTACTTTTCCGGGTATATAGTTTTGTTCATGTAAATATGTTTTGACATTTAATTTTTTTGCTGCTAGTATAACAGGTAGTGTAACATAACCGCCAAATGCTATAACTGCATCAGGTTTAAATTCTTTTATAATTCTTTTTGCTTTTTTAATTGATTTTAATATACATTTTATGTTCTTGATATTTTTAGATATATTTTTACTCAATCCATATATTTCTAAACTTTCATAAGGTATGTTTAAAGAAGGAATTAATTCATTTTCCATCCTGTCTTTTGATCCAATATATAAAAATGTGTTTTCTTTATCTTCTTTAATTGTTTCTAAAACTGCTAACGCTGGATATATATGTCCTCCTGTACCACCAGCAGTAATTATTATTCGCATGTGATCACATCCTATATTAATTATAGCACGTATAATATAAAATTATAATAATTTTTGTCATATGTAGCGGATTTTTAATTTTATAAATTCTAAACGCTTATTTTACTTTTAAATTTTATTATATAAAAATAAAATTTTTATTTCACAGTATTAATATATACTAACTAAAAATAATATTCAAATTATAGTTTTTATGCATAATAACTTTCTACAGTTTTACCACTGTCAACTGCATTAGCTTGAGAATTAATATCATCAACTCTAAACGTTATAAGTAAGGATATTAAAACAATAAATACATAAAATAAGATAACTCCTTTATAATTATTTAAAACTTTTTCCATAAATATCCCTTCTTTCTAAACTCATTTTATAGCATATATTTGTTCGTGTCAATACTAAACACAAAAAAATGTTTGACAACTTTACGTTCGTATGTTAACATTTTATTAGGAGGTAAAAGTTAAATGGAAACTTTAACTAAAAAACAAGAAGAAACTTTACAAGCAATAAAAAAGTTTATTGCTAAAAATGGATACAGCCCAAGTGTCAGAGAAGTATGTGACATGATGAATTTAAGTAGTACAGCTACTGTATTTGTTCATATGAGACACCTAATGAACAAAGGATACATATCACAAACGAACAATAAGTTTAGAACATTAGAAGTATTAGTACCGAATGAATATTTAGAAACTAGCGATGATGTTGTTTCAGTACCACTGCTTGGTAAAATTACTGCAGGTAACCCTATTGAAGCAATAGAATTTCCTGATGAATACATGCAAATACCATCATTTATGATTCCTAAAAATGAAGAAGTATTTACATTAAAAGTAGATGGAATGAGTATGAAAAACGTTGGTATATATGATGGAGACATAGTAATAGTAAAAAGAACTAATAGTGCAAAAAATGGAGACAAAGTTGTAGCACTAGATGAAAATGGATATACTACATTAAAAACATTTTACAAAGAAAATGGATACTTTCGCTTACAGCCGGAAAATGAAACTATGAATCCAATTATATTAGATAAAGTAGACATTTTAGGTATTGCAATAGGTTTATATAGAAAATTATAACAAAATAAAAATTGGCTTTTCGCCAATTTTATTTTATTAATAACATGTAAACTAAACTAGCTAATAAAATAAGTGTCATAAGTGTTCCGTGTAATGTATGATTCTTTTTATTGAATCCTTTTATACCTAGCATAAACGATACCAAAATTCCTCCAACTAAACCACCTACGTGAGCAACAACGTCAATACCCGGCACGATTAAACCAACTAATAAGTTTATTAAAATAAGCGGAATAATTTGACCTCTTAAATAGTTATCAAGAGTAGCCCTATAATTAAATCCAAAATATAGTAAAGCTCCAAATAGACCAAATATTGCACCACTCGCACCTATCGATAGCGAACTAGTTAAAACACAAGAAAATAATGAACCAAAAACACCACTTAAAAGGTATATTAATAAAAACTTTAATTTACCATAATAATTTTCAATTTCAGGACCAATAATATACAAAGCATACATATTAAAGAACAAATGAATTGAATTACCATGTAAAAATATTGAAGTAAACAATCTGTAAACTTCTCCCGCTTTTACATTTACATAATAATTAGCAAATTCATTCACAAAATTATTGTAAATCGCAGGGCTTAGCATAAGAATAAAAATTAAAGCATTGATAAAAATTAAAACATATGTAACAACTGGCAAATTATTTTTAAACATTTTTGACATTTTCTTATCATCTTTTATTGTTTTGTTATTTAACTCTTCAGTCATTTTAAACATATCAAACATATTAGATTTCTTACTATTAATTTTGTCCTTTAAATCAGGAAAATACTCATTAACAAATCTATTTTTCTTTATATCACTTATTCTTTTAACTTCTACGTTTTCAATATCATTAGTATTATTCAAAGTAACACTATCTCCTAAATCAACTAAGATATTTAAAACTTTCATTTTGAAAGTATAAGTTTTTTTCTTAATATTCTTTCTAATTGCATCCACTTTTAACAAATCATTTTTTAACTGTTCATTATTATGAATATAATTGATATTAAGTCTTATTATTTTAATATCATTATTCATATTTTCAAGCCATATTTCATTTTGTAAACCATTAACAACTATAGGTTTATAATCTTCTTCAGTTACAAAATAATGAACTAATTTTACAACAATATCATCTTTTTTATTAATTATAATATTTGCCATATTAACTCCTTTTGTAATTATATTATACACTTTTTCATACATTTTATAAAGAGGTGTATATGAAAAAAATAATTTACTTTATATCTATTTTATTATTATGGTTACTAAGCAGTTTAATTTTTAAATATGATCCAGTATATTATGAATTATTAAACACACCATCATTTATAATTAATCCGACATTAAATAGTTTAATATGGATAGTCATATACTTTTTAATAACTACATCTATATTAGTAGTAAAAAGCAAGAGAAACATTATAGGAAACAACGATTACTTTTTTATATTAATAATAAACTACTTAGCAAATATGGTATTTCCACTTATGTTTTTTAACTTAAAAAGTCCATTTTTAGGTTTTATTATAAATATAATAATTTTAATAAGTACATTTTATTTACTAATAGAAAGTAAAAAAATAGATAAAAGAAGTTTTTATATTCTAATACCTTATTTTATTTACACAATATATTTATTTATAATAAGTTTATGTATATGGCTTATGAATTTTTAAAAGTTTCTAAAATATCTAAAAATCTTTTTTCTAAAGGTGAGTTAAATTCCATAAACTCTTTTTTTATTGGATGAACAAAACCTATATAACCCGCGTGAAGCATTTGACCATAATCATTTGAACATGTACCATAAAGAGGGTCATTAATAATAGGATGATTAATATATGCCATATGGACTCTTATCTGATGCGTTCTTCCAGTTTCTAAAATGCATTCAATCAAAGTAGAATTATTATATCTTTCTAATACTTTAAAATTAGTAATTGCCCTTTTCCCACCTTCTTTAACAGCCATTTTAATTCTATCATTATCTTTTCTGCCTATTGGAGCATCAATTTTACCAGTATTTTCTAAAATTATTCCACTTACCAGTGCGATATATTTTCTTTTTATTCTTTTATTTTTAAAGTCATCGCTCAAAATCTGATGAGCTTTATTAGTTTTAGATACCAGCAATAGTCCACTAGTGTCTTTATCAATTCTATGCACAATTCCGGGCCTAACATCACCATTTATATCCGATAACTTACCATTAGTATGAAAAAGTAAAGCATTAGCTAAAGTTCCAGAAAAATTACCTGCACCAGGATGGACAACCATACCACTAGGTTTATTCACAACTAAAATATCATCATCTTCATAATATATATCAAGTTTAATATCTTCAGGGGTTAACTTAACTTCCTTATCTTTTAAGTTAACATTTATTACATCATAAAGCTTAAGTTTATACCCACTTTTTACTATATTGCCATTCACAGTTACGTTACCATTTTTAATATTGTTAGTAATAAAACTTCTACTTTCATCCAAATAATTAGACAAGTAAACGTCTAATCTTTCATTGACATTATCTTTTATCTTTAATTCCATACTTTTCCTCCAAAAAAAATCCTATTCCAAGCATAATTGTTCCAATCACTATAAACGAATCCCCTATATTAAAAATAGCAAAATCATAACCAAAAACATTAAAATCTAAAAAATCAATGACATAACCATAAACTAATCTATCAAACAAATTACCAAGTAATCCACCTATTACAAAACAAATAGAAGTTGTAATCAATTTATTATGTATGCCTCTTCTAATTTCATAAATCAAATAAGCAAAGACAATTAAAGAAACTAAAACTATAAAAAAAGTCATTCCATCAAACATACCAAAAGCAGCACCATAGTTTTTAACATACGTTAAATCAAAAAAACCATCTATAACACTCACACTAGTGTTAAGACTAATAAAATTAACAACTAGTATTTTACTTAATCTATCTAATAAAAAAATACCAACTATAGTAAACAATATCCTTAAAGATTTCATTCCATTCACCTATTTCATTTTATAAAAAAAAAGCACTTTATTCAAGTACTTTAATTATCAATATTTTCAATTAAAATTACATCACTACCCAGTTTTTTAATTTGTTCAAACTTTATCAAAACTTCATTACTTTCAATACCAAAAAGTAATTTACTTTTTCCTTTTTCTAAAACCAAATCAGTTATTTTCCCGTCATCACTAATGACAACATCTATAATTCTCCCAACAAATGCACCATCCACTAAATTAATAATATTTTTTCTTTGTAATTCAGATAATCTCATATTAAACTTTATGAAACACACTTTATTTTATTAATCTTTTCATAGTTTTAATAGCATTTTTCTCTAAACGCGACACTTGAGCTTGACTAATTCCAATTTCTTCAGCAATCTCCATTTGAGTCTTACCTACAATAAATCTATTAATAAGTATATCTCTTTCTCTATCTTTAATTTTTAATAAAGCTTTTCTCATACTAATTAAATCGTCAAGTTCTTTACTTTCCTTTTTATCCTCAATTTGATCTAATAAATAAATTGTATCCCCACCATCATTATAAATAGGTTCAAAAATACTCATAGGTTCCTTTAAACAATTAACTGCAGTTGCAACTTCATACTCACTAATTTTAAAATAATCAGCTATTTCACTAGTAGTTGGTTCTATACCATTAGCATACATATACTCTTCTTTAAATCTCAAAATCTTATATGCCAAGTCTTTAATACTTCTACTAATTCTTATAGGATTATTATCCCTAATATATCTTTTTACTTCTCCATCAATCATTAAAACTGCATAAGTACTAAAACGAACATTATGTGACAAACCAAAATTATCTATTGCTTTTATTAAACCAATACAGCCGATTTGAAAAAGATCATCCATATTATCAGTTCTATTGTGATACTTTTTAAGTATACTTAAAACAAGTTTCAAGTTACCATTTACTAATTCCTCTTTAGCAGATAAATCCCCTTCTTTATATCGTTTAAATAGTTCAACCATTTCTTTATGCTTTAAAACTTTTAAACCACTAGTTCTAATACCAGTAATTTCTACTTTATTCTTAGCCAAATATATCACCTATTATATAATTGGCAAGATTTTAAAGATTTTATACACAAAAAAAGTATAAAAACTTATACTTTCATCAGATTTTGTAACTTTTTAATAGTTTTTTTCTCAATTCTAGAAATATATGACTGACTAATACCAAGCATATCAGCAACTTCTTTTTGAGTATATTCTTCACTTCCAAGAAGTCCATATCTCATTTTAATAATCTCTTTATCTCTATCACTTAATTTATCTAATTCTTTTAACAATATTAGTTTATCAACTTTATCTTCATATGCTTTAGGAATTAAATCCGGATCAGTACCAAAAACATCTTCCAAATGAAGTTCATTTCCTTCACCATCAAAATTAATAGAATCTTCAAAACTAATTTCAGTAGTTCTCTTTTTATTTTTTCTTAAAAACATCAATATTTCATTTTCAATACATCTAGATGCATAAGTAGCAAGTTTTATATTTTTATCTGGCTTATAAGTATTAATACCTTTTATTAGTCCTATAGAGCCAATACTAACTAAATCTTCTAATGATTCACCAGTATTATCATATTTTTTTGCTAAAAACACAACTAATCTCAAATTATGTTCAATTAATTTATTTCTAGCATCAATATCACCATTATTACTTTTAATTACTAGTTCTAACTCCAATTCTTTATCAAGCGGTGGTGGCAAAATATCTGTACTACCTACATAATAAACTTCTTTTTTAAATAAATTCTTAATAAATTCAAATAATTTTTTCATCTTTCCTCCATTAGTATGTTTAATAAGCAATCAATTCCATCCATTTTAATTTTATTTTCACTTATACCGACAACTACATTTTGCTTTATTCCAATTCCATCAATATATACATTTTTAGGAATAATACATTTAATAATACCTTCATAATTAAGTGCCTTATACGGCACTAAAATATAGTTATTTAATTGAGAATAAAGCATAAGTTCATTATTATAAGCAATTATTACATATTTTCCTCCATAAGGTTCAATTAAAGTATTACCAGAATCAACATAGCCATTTAGTTCAATTACCTTGTCATCATCTAAATAAACTTGAACTTTTTTTCTATTACTATAAAACAATTTTAATTTTTTTAATTGACTACTATAAATATATAAAATTATAGGCGAAAATATTACTACAACGAGAAAATTAAGTTTTATGTTGTTATCTATAAAAACTAGCCCAAGTTTCTCATAACTAAGTTCAATATTAAGGTAATATAAAAAACCACCTAGTAGTATACTATTAGTATAAAAATACAATAAATTATTGAGAAAATATTTTATATCTACAAAATCGAAACTGATGAGTATTAAAACAGAAGCAAGTATTAATTTAAAAATAAATAAAAGAATTGAACTCATTTCAAAAAATAACACTAGTATAGAAATTGTACCAATAAATGAGGCAAGTAATATTCTTTTAATTTTTGCATTTCTTTTAAGTATAATAGAAACAGTTAAAAGAATTAAAAAATCTATAATAAAGTTTAAAAGCAATATTAAATCTAAATATACTTTCATAGTACTCACCTTTTATAGTATACAAAAACGACAAAGTTTAATTTGTCGTTTTATGTTTCATATAATCCCAAAGTGTATATTGATAATTTTCTTCAGTCATGAGTGACTCTAATCTTTCTTGTTCACTCATTTCTAATTCTTCTTTTCTTCTTATAAGTTCAGCCAAATATCTTTTTGCCCTATAATCAGGCGAACCATCTCTTTTCCTACAAAAACTTCTATAAAAATTATATGACGGCGCAATTAACATATAAATAGGTAAGTAGCCGCATTTTACTTTTTCCTTACTTGCCATTAATTGATTTAA
>CALVVN010000046.1 GCA_944363865.1 uncultured Bacilli bacterium | reverse complement strand
TTAAAAAAGTCAGATTTTGCAAATCTAACATTTAATAGGTCTAATAATTATTATTTTATGATGATAAAAATATGTGAGTTGATATTTAATACTCAAATGTTAAATGAATCTACTGGTAAGTATACTTATTTTGATCTGTTTAATTCTGATGATGGTATGAATAATGTTTTTGAACTGTTCATTAATAAATTTTATCAATATGAATTGTCTAAACAATATAAAGTTAAATATCAAACCGTCTTAAATTGGAATCTATATGGTGGAAATCAGTTGTTATTGCCAATTATGAAACTGGATACTTTAATTACATCTAAAGAAGAGACTATAATTATCGATACTAAATATTATAAAAATTATTTTATTGAAAATTCTTTTAATAAGAAAGAATTAAGAAGTAATCATCTTTATCAAATGATGTCTTATATGAATAATATTAAAGCTAACAATTTATTAAGGGGAATTTTGTTATATCCTTTACCTTTTAATGAAAAACCTATAAATGAAATATATGAAGGTAAAGTAGTTTCGGATAATAATGTTAAGAATGCTTTTATTCAGTTTACAACCATTGATTTATCAAAGGACTGGAGAGAGATAAAAAAACAACTGTTAGATATAATAAAAATTAAACAATAAGTATACAAAAGTGTTTGTATAGTTTATAATATAAGAAAAAGGCGCTAGTACAGGCTTTATAGTTTTGTATTGCGTCTTTTATTGTAGGAAGTGAAGTTTATGAGTAGTAAAACGAAAAAATCTAACAAAATAACTATATATTTAATTAAGGATGGTATAGAGTATGATAAAATATTAAAAGATTATGCATATGATAAAATATTAAGTGAAGATGATAAGTCAGTTACTTATTATTATCCAACTCAGAAAAAAATTCCAGTATGGTTAAGTTCATATTTTAATATAACAACTGATGTAGGTATAAATAATGCTAATGCAAAGGTTATCTCACTGCACCAATTAACAATAGATGGTGAAGAAAAAATATTTGCAATACCGTTTGGAAGTGGAAAATATTTGTTAAATGATGATGTCATTGAGGAACAATTTGGTATAAGAGTATTATTAAATAGTGTTACAAAAGATGGTTTTAGACAATTGAGTACTTCAAACTATGGCGGGGATCACAGAACCAAAAACGAGCAAACTCCTAAAAAAACTGATATAGGTGAATTTGGATTTGATATACATAGTGATTTCTTAAGAAAAGCAACAGCCAAAAGTGAAGAGGAGTTGTTTAATAAAAATACTATAACTGGTGGAGACTTATTGAGTGTTTCTGTTCCTGTAAACATAAGTAATATAAATGATTTTTTGGTGAAATGCTATAATAGATATAAAAGTGATAATTACAAAAAGGATTTTGCTTGGTTAGACAATATAAAGGAAGTTAAAGAAAAAGAACTTAAAGTCAAATTGGATCAAGAATTACTAAAAATTATAAATAATCATGATTTTTCAAGAGTGTGGTCTGCAGTTCCTGAGGTTATAGAATGGGAAAATATTTTAGATTTTCGATATAAAAAAGCAAAGGTAGGTTATGATGATATTGAAGTGCAAAATATAATTGAGTTATTTCCTAATGAAATCATTCCTGATATAGATTTGTTAAAAAGAAGACAAGTATTTGCTATGGCTCTAGATGGAGAAGAAGAACTTTATAAGTGGAAAATTTATAACTGCATTATAGCAGAGATAGAATATAAAAATAATGTTTATTGCTTGAATTTTGGTAAATGGTATAAAGTAAAGAATGACTTTGTAAATTTGACAAGTGAATATTATAGTAAAGTTCCATTGTCTAATATTGATTTTCCAGATGCTAATAATGAACGTGAATCTAAGTATAATGAAAAATTAAGTAGCTATCTTAATAATTCAATACTTATGGATAAAGAAACTGTGAGAATGACTGGAATGGGAAGAAGTTCAATAGAAGTTTGTGATGTATTAACTGATAACAAAGAGTTAATACATGTTAAGAAAAATGGTGGTTCTAGTTATTTAAGTCATTTGTTTAATCAAGCTGCTGTTTCAGGAGAAATTTTATTAGATGTCAATTTTAGAAATGAAGTCAATAAAAAAATGCTAAAAACTGTCTTTTCAACAGATTTTATTTCTAATGATTATACTATGGTATTAGCCATCATTACAAATAGTAATACTGACAGACCTAAAATACCATTTTTTAGTAAAGTTTCAATTCAATATGCAATTGAAGGTTTAAAAAGAAAAGGATATAATGTTGAAATTAAAAATATATATAATAAAAAGTAAAAAAATATAGGAGATGAATTAATATGTGTAGTGATTTTAGTTTTAGTTATAATAAGCCTTTTAAGTTAAAAGATATAGATCGGTGTTGGGATACAATATTAGATATGAAGGAGAATGGTGTTGAGTTAAAAATTAATAATGTAGAAGTTGATGATATTTTAAACTCAAATATAAAAAAAGGAAAATTAGTTGACCCAAAAATATTATATTTAGTAGATAGCAAATTAAATACTTTTACTTTACTTAATACTTTTCATAAAAGTAGTACATATCGAGCTATTTCCTATTCTACAGTTTATGCATCTAAATATGTAATGGGTCTAACACAACCAGAAAAAGAAATTATTCATTTTACAAAAGGAACAAAAATTAAAAAAATTTATTATTACCAAAACGATTTAAATTATATTTTTAACAATCCTTCTGTATTTGTCAAAAGAAAATTTGTGTCAAATTCTAAATACATAAGTGTAGAAGCAAAAAGAAAAAAAGATATTCTAATGGGTAATATAACAATTGATAATAATGAAGTAAAAGTATTTTTAATCAATTCTTTTAATGTTGCAAACTTTACTAGAAATATTAATGTTGTTCCAACAAATTATATAAGATTAGAATTCAAACATTATATTAATTTTGATTTTGCTTATAAAATAAAAAGAAGAATTGACGCAATACTTCACATATTGATTTTTACTAATAATATAAGTAATAAATTAGAATTTGTAGATACAAAGAAGAATAGATTTACTTATTTTGATTTAGATAATAAATATAATGAAAGATCACTAACATTACCATCTTTTAACACAAAAAATACAGAATTAATTTTTATTAAATTATTTGACTTGTTTTTGAATATGCCAGATGAAGAAATTAATACTTTCTTACCATTTTTAGATTTTTATAGGAATAAACCTTCAGTAGAAATTGAATTTCTTGAGTACTACAGAATGTTAGAGCTAATTGCAAAGGTTAAAAATCAAGAATTGCAAAAAGGTAAAAATCAACTTTTTACATTACAATTAATAAGAAAATATCTTTACTTAAAAAAACAATATTTTGGTAATCAACCAGATGAAGAATTAGAAGAAGAATTGAGAGAATTAAGAAATTATTATTCACATGAGGGTTATTATTTAGATATATTGCCAATTACTAAGAATAAGCAAATTATTAGATATAAAAATGTAAATTCACAATGGAAGGTAGATACAAAGAATTTTATAAAAAAAATAGCATATTTAGAAATATATAATATGGCAGAAATCCAGATTGATGAAAAAGAATTTATTAGTAATGTCCCAATTTAAAAACTATACTTGCATTTTTCAAAACATAGTTAGTATATATAGTATTGGGGTTTATATATATAATTATATTTACATAGTTATACAAGTTCATTATAATTAATACAAAAGAAAGATGTGATTAATAATGAAGATAGACTTTAAAAAGGATTTTAATGATTATGGAATATTATCAAGAGGATTTGAGTATTATACTGAAAAAAGAGTAAAAGATGTATTTTTTAAAGGTAACATTACAACTGCAAAAGTCCTAGGTAATGATACTTATGATGTCTCTGTTGAAGTAGATAATGGATTATTTATAGATGGAGATTGCACTTGTCCTTATGCAAGTAATGGTTCTTACTGTAAACATATGGCAGCATTATTATATTATTTAGAAAATGAGAATATAGCCGGAAATAATAATTATATTACTATAGAAGAACGAATTAGAAATTGCCTTAAAACTATTAATAAGGCAGAATTAGACGATTTCTTAGTAGAATTATTAGCTGAAGATAGAAGTGTTTATGATAAATTTAGATTAAAATTCAACAAATCATTTCCTATTTTAACTCTTAACGAATACAAAAAGAAAAGATATGATGCTATTGATAGAAGTGCAGGTCGTGATGGCTTTATAGATTATCATGAGTCATGGGATTATACTAAAAATATGCATAAGATAATTAGTGAAGTAAATACTTTAGTTGATAATGGAGAATATGATTTAGCATTTGAAGTTGCTAGAACTAT
>CALVVN010000045.1 GCA_944363865.1 uncultured Bacilli bacterium | reverse complement strand
GTTAAAGAAAGATTAGCTCATTATGAAAATATTGAGTCTACTTTAAATCGCGCGATTATGACTGCAGAAACAGCAGGCGACGAGATTAAAAGAGTAGCTAGAACTGAAGCAGAAAGTCTAATAAATGAAGCAAAAAGAAATGCAAACCGCATTATAAATGACGCCTTATTAAAAGCTGAAAGAGCACAATCAGATACAGATAAATTAAGAAGAAATATTATATTATATAAAAATAGATTAAAATCAATAATTGAAAGTCAATTAGAAATAATTGAAGAAATTGATAAAATAGACTTTAGAAGAGATGAATAAAGTCTTTTTAAGTAGCTTAAAAGATATTATAGATGAGTTGAAAAAGCAGTCTTTGTTTTGCGTACCATTGATAAACTTCAAAGAATTATAAGAAGATTAATTAATAAAGTTAGGGCAAAAAATATTAACCTGTATTATTTTTTTGCTTTTCAGAATATGTTACTATGGTTGAATTCTTTGTAGAGCCAAAAAACTGTGTGTTTTCAATGTATTAAAAAATAAACGCAGAAACAATTGGAGCGAATATTTTGAATTTGAAAAAGAGTCCTAAATTAAGGAGTGTGGAAGCGATGCAAGTAAGTAAATTAAAAGCAGGGTTTAAATGCAGTGAAATCTTAAAAGGAATTAGTTTTCATTTAGCACAAAACGATAAAGTTGGCTTAGTTGGGCCAAACGGAAGCGGAAAATCTACTTTGTTAAAAGTTTTGGCTGGTGAATTACCAATTGATTCGGGAATAATAAAAGCAGAAAATCAAACAATAGCGTATTTAAAGCAAGAAATACCACACGATTTTGATAATTATTCTATAATTGACTATATAAAACAACAAACAGGAATCGGAGAATTAGAAATTAAACTTTCTGAATTAGAAAATGATTTGAATAGTGATAATATGACCGAATATGAAGAGGTTTTGGATAAGTTTTTATTACTAGATGGTTATTCATTTGAAAGCAATTTACAAAGTGTTATAAATGGGTTACGCTTAAATAAAGATTTAAATAGCAAAATATCCGCACTTTCTGGTGGTGAAAAAATAAAAGTTTTATTAAGTGTTATGCTTCTTAGTAATGGTGATATCTTACTTTTAGACGAACCCACGAACAACCTAGATATTGAAGCTATAGAATGGTTAGAAAAGTATTTACAAAGTTTACAAAAAAGTATTATTGTAGTTTCACATGATGAGACGTTTTTAAACAACATTGTTAATAAAATATTTGAAATGCCAGATGGTAAAATACGAGAATATAATTTGGGCTATGACGAATACTTAAAGCAAAAAACACTTGAATATGAACAAGATAGACTAAAATATATAAACGCACTTCAAGAAAGAAAGAAACTAAAAGATAGATTACAAAAAGCAAAGGGTTGGACAAATAAGGGAATCTCGACCAAGGCACATAATGATAATGATAAACTTGCTAATAATTATGCTAAAGAGAGAACACGCTCATCTGAAGTGTCTAAACTAACTAAAGCTTTAGAAGAATTAGATATTCCTGTATTTCAAGAAAGAAAGAAAATTAACTTTTTCTTAGATTTAGACAACGAAAAAGGAAACAAAAATATTTATGTAGATAACTTAATATGTGGTTTTGAAGGTTTTCAAACTGTCCCAATAAGATTAAATATAGATTTTAGAACAAAAATTAGTATAAATGGAAGTAATGGAAGTGGTAAAACAACTTTTATTAAAACGCTACTTGGAATGATTAAGCCAATAAGCGGTAGTATTGTAATAGGTAGTGACATTAAAATTGGTTATATATCCCAAGATACTATCGTTAATGATAAAAATGTTAGTGTATATGACTTTATAATTAGTGGCATTGACGGTATTGATCAATCGTTAATTTTTACATTACTTAATAATTTTGGTTTTAATTACGATGATAGAAATAGGAAATACGCCGAATTGTCACCAGGGGAAAGAACAAGAGTAAACTTAACAAAAATGGCTCTACATAAAATTAATGTACTTGTTTTAGACGAAATTACAAATCATTTAGATAAAGAGGCATTAGATTTAATATATGAAGTTGTTAAAACATATCCTGGAACAATAATAAGTATTTCTCACAATAGAAAATATAATGAAATATTAAATGCAGATTGTTCTTTAGATATTGCTACTGGGACTATAGAGTATTTAAAAGATAATACTTTAAAAAAGAAATAAATAAAACGTTTTGTTATTTGGGCAAAAAAAGATTTGAATGAAATTGAATATTATATTTCTTATAATATTAGCAAAAACTATTAAAAAAGAGCTTTATAAATGTCAAATTATTATTAATGTAACAAAAAAAATAAATACCCTGTTTTTTTATATACTTGTTGTAGTTTTAACATACATAAGCTTATATATATCGAAATAGTAGAATAAAGCCTTTTTAATTGACAATTAAAAAATAATATCATATAATCGTGATATAGCAAATGAGGAAACCGGTAATATATTAATTATTTAGAGAAATTGTGGTTGGTGAAAACAATTATAAGTAATATATTATAGATCAGTTCTGATGTTATTTTTTGAAAAGAGTAGAAAAATACGA
>CALVVN010000044.1 GCA_944363865.1 uncultured Bacilli bacterium | reverse complement strand
AGTTGCTCTACCAATTGAGCTATTTCGGCAAATAATGGTGGGCGATGAGAGACTCGAACTCCCGACCCTCTGCTTGTAAGGCAGATGCTCTAACCAACTGAGCTAATCGCCCATTACTTGTTGACGTTTATAAATATAACATTTAAATATTTTGATGTCAAGCAAAACTAAAGATTTTTATAATTATTTTGTAACTAATTCTTCCATTTTTTCTTTAGTCCAAATTGGAAGATTTTCTTCTAGTAATTTAAAACCTTGCCCATTTTCTGGAATTTTAGACAAAGTTGGTTCAACATTATAATCAATCTGTTTAATTGATAACTTTACCTGACTTTTATCTTCATCTATTTCCATAACTTTTACATTTATAATGTCACCTATTTTAAATTTACTGTTTAAATCTTTAATAAATTTATTTGAAACTTCAGAAATATGAACCATTCCTGTATAATCATCCATTAAACTAACAAAAACCCCATAAACGGTTATACCCGTTATTTGTCCTTTAACAATATCTCCTACTTTAATATTACTCATAAATAAATCACAAATACATTATATCATGTTTTTTTATAAAATGCTTGCAATTTTTACTTAATTATGTATATAATATTAATGCAATTCAAATTTGACCTAAGAGTGTTGTCCTCATAGCTCAACTGGATAGAGCGTTTGACTACGGATCAAAAGGTTAGGGGTTCGACTCCTCTTGGGGACGCCATAAAACGGGAAGTGGCTCAACTTGGTAGAGCACTCGGTTTGGGACCGAGTGGTTGCAGGTTCAAATCCTGTCTGCCCGACCATTTAAAAATATACTTCAATATATGAAGATAACATATTAAGTTGTTGGAATTACTACAACTTTTTTTATAAATAAAGGAAAGGAAAACACCTATGTATGGAAGTATAATTGGAGATTTAGCTGGATCTATTTATGAATATGAGCAATTTAAAAAAACTCGCAAATTAATTATTACAGAAATAATACCTCCCAACGCATTTATTAGTGACGATACAATATTAACCATGGCAATAATAGATGCAATAATAAACGGAGAATCTTACGAGAAGAAACTAAGAGAATATGGATTAAAATATGAAAATTACGTAAGACCCAGCATCCCATACTTCCAAAAAGCTTTTTCTCCTGGATTTATAAAATGGATACATGGTAAAAAGCAAGGCGACAGTATTGGAAATGGTGCTATGATGAGAATCTCGCCTATAGGATACTTATTTAACTCTTTAGAAGAGATTGAAAAGCATTGTATACTCGCAACTATTCCATCACATAACAATCAAGAATCCATTGATTGTGCAACTCTAATTGCAAAAATTATTTTTTTAGCTAGAAAACAATATTCTAAAAAAGACATCATAAGAAAATTAAACATTAATTTAGTAGAAAAAGAAATTTCTTTTTTTAACTACATTTGTAAAGACACTATAGATGTTTGCTTATATTCTATATTTACAACTAATAGTTTTGAGGAAGCTATAAAAAAGGTATTATCATATGGTGGTGATACAGATACTAACGCCTGCATTGTCGGCGGAATGGCGGAGGCAATGTATGATATAGAAGAAGAATATATTAATAAAGTTGACGAAGTAATACCAAAAGAATTTAAAATGATTTTAAAAAAAGCCTATAAAAAATTAATTTAAAAAATAATTTAAAGCATATTAAATCCTTATCAAAAGGATTTTTTTAGTGCTTACCAATAAGCCAATTAATCTTAGGAATATCATATAATTTACTAATTAAAATATAAATATCATTTAATAAATCTTCATAATCTGACGATTTATTCATTATTTTTATTAAAGCATCCTCGGATAAGTCTTCACTTAATATCTTTTCACACAAATCAAAAAAGTATGAAGGATATAACAATCTAGAAAACAATAACATTAAACTTTGTTTTGACAACTTACCATTTAAAATTACATCTTCTATTTCAGAAAAGTTTAAAGAATGATAAAAAAAATTAAATTTAATATATTCTGCCAAATCCCTAACGTCATAATCAAAAGTAAACGTCATAGGATTATATAAATATTCAAAACCATTATTTAACCCTGCCCTTTTGTGTCCAAGAGTTACAACAAAATCAGTTTTATTATAACTTACATCAGTACAATAGCTTATAGCATTTTCTGCTAACCCAATATAATACGGAAACACTTCTTGCAAAATAGAAAACTCCTTATTAAGATCAGACATAGTTTCTTCAAAAACATCTACTTTTTTAGACCATACTTCATGCCAAGGAGAAATATTTATAGGATAGTCATAACTAGATAAAGAATAATTAAATGCTAACAAATCTTTAACATTATATTTATCTTTTAAATTATGATTCACTTGTAAAAGAACGTAGTTAACATCATCAACAGAAACATAAAACTCTCCATTTATAGACATTACAAAAGTACTAACATATATCTTTTTATTATATAACCGATTAGAAACATCTACTAAAATATTTAAGTTTTCTTTTGCTACTTCACACTTTAAAAACAGATATTCATAATCATTAATAAAAAATCTATATCCATCATCAATAATATATAATTTAGTTGGAAATAATTTATAATAATTATTAATAATCTTTTTCATATCAAACCATCCACTAAATTATATTAAGTTTTTAGAAATAAAATAACTTATTAACAAAAAAAGAATTGCATAAAAAAACTATAAGTTAATTTTTTAACTTATAGGAAAAATCTTCAGATTTACCACCATCAGTATCAGAATTATAATTCTGAATAGCCTGACTTAATGTACTTTCAGCTGCTTTTTGCCTTTCAACAGCAACCTTTGCTTCTTGCTGGGAAGTATGTGCTAACTCTAAAGCTTCATTTAAAGCATCATGTTTAATTGAAACATACTTTTGAAGTTTTGCAATTTTATTTAAACATTCGTTAGATGGTTCTAATTTCTCCATAGCTATTAAGCAACCTTCTTAAATCCTTCTTCATTAACAACCTCATCAATAGCGCGAGAATATGCAGCATTATCGACTTTTAATTGTTCTAGATTTTTCATCATTTGCATGACTAAGTTCACTTGTTCTCTCTGAGCCTTTATTAAAGATTCTTCAATTTCTCTTTTTACATTATTATATATTTCTTGTGATTTAATCATATATTCATCTAAATCTATAACCTTATCACTATTTGGTACACTTTGAACTGGAACGCTTTGAACCGGAGCACTTTGAACACTTTCTTGAACTCTTACTTCTGGAGCATCAAAAATATTTGAATCAGACTGAACATGAGATTCAGGTGCTTGTTCAACAGAAACACCTTGTTGTGGTGTTGCTATTGGTTCAGGAATATTTATACCACTTGGATTAATACTCGTAGGTTCCGGTGTAGGAACATTATTAACTTCAGGTGCATTAGGCGCAACTGATTGAACGCCTACTGAAGGCTCAGCACTAACTTCAGACTGAGTTGACTGAGGTTCCATTTGCGCTGGTTGATTATCCATAGTTGGTTGATTGTTAACAACTGGAGATTCAGGAATATTTTGAACAGGTGTTTCTTGAACAACTGCTTGAGGTTCTACAACTGTTTCTGGTGTCACAGATATTTCTGGTTCTCTCATATTTGCAGCATTAGCTAATCTTTCCATATCAGCATTCTTAAGTGCAATTACTCTATACCCTTCAAAAATAGTTTGATTTGTAGCATTATAACTAAAATTTCTCATTTTTTACCCTCCTTGTACAATTTCTTTCATAGCTTGCTTAACTTTATCCCAAACAGTTTCATCTGTTATTCCAATCAATTTATAAACACCAGGTGTTTCTTCAACCACTTCTGAGACATAAACTTTACTCATACCATCCCCAGCAGTTTCTCCTTTTGACAAAATAATAAAATTCTTATTAATATCTTCTATTCCAAAAGAATTAATCAAATCTACTTCTTCCATAGTGCCATCCATATTTTTAATAGTTATCTTTTTCATACTCACGCTCCTATTATCAATATAATTTTAGCACATAAAAGTTCTATAATCAAACATTTTCTTTCTTCAAAATAAAATATTTACAATCATAAGCACAATTTTCTTTTAAATATTTTTCTAATCTTGCATAATCATTAACTTGATTAAAATTATTACTACCTTTTAAGTTAAAACCCTTTAATCTTAATTTTCCATAAGAAATATCTCCAACAATATAGTCGTAGTCATAAAAATAATCAGTATATTTATTAAAAAATTCCTCTTGATCAAACGCGTCTTTATAATCTTTTATAATTTTATATTTTTTTCCTTCAATTTCTATAATCATATCTATCACAAATAAATATTACCATAATATAATCGTCATATCAATTAATATTATGAACTTACTATAGGACTTGTAGCAGAAAACATACCTCCATAAACCGAAGGGATTTTTCCTTGCACTATCTTAATTAATACTGGTATTTCACTTTTAACACTTACTTTTTTAGAAATAAAAGGCAAAATTACTTGTTCATTAACTTGAACTTCAATATACACTTTAATAACAGCATTATTTATACCATATTCACTTATGTCAGTCTTAATATTACTATAAACACTACCCACTAGTTTGTTTTTTACTGGTATTTTAGGACCTATATCAGAAATAACAGAAGAACCTGACACAACACCAAACGGAATATAATAAACAATTCCAGAAACATCGTCTTTTTCATAAACATTACTAACAGGAATTCCTATTTCATTAAGTCTTCCTTTATCTAAAAGTATTAAATCTTTCTCAATACTATTGGTTATTTCGTACAAAAAACTATTAACTTTAGCTGTATCAAAATCGACACTAATAATCTCATCATTACTATTCATAGTAGTATATAGTAGTTCATCAACCTTAGATTTATCAATATATTTTGAAATAGACTTATTTATAATTGACATAGCGATACGTTCTGTTTCAACTTGAGCATAATTCATTAAAATTGGTGTCACTCTAGTATTAATTAGTTTAAACAATGAAAAAACAAAAATACAAATTAAAATACAAATAATTGCAATTTTATCTTTTAATTTAACACCAAAGTAAAAACTTCTATTTTTTAGTTTCATTTTACTTCTCATAATAAATTATAATGAAAAAAATAAAGAACTATTCTAAAATAGTCCTAAATTAAAAACATAATTTGCAATAACAACCATAGTCCCAAGTATAGATATAACTAAAATAATTAAACTAATTATAACTAATACACTATTTTTCTTAACTGTTTTTTCCAGTTCTTCAAAACCTTCAAAATCTTCTTTACTAAATGACATTGAATTAGTGTAAAATGATTTATCTATACCACTTACTGGTTCTTTTTCTTTCAAACTAGCTAATTCTTGTGTTCTTTCAATTTCTTTTTCTTTTTCCTTCTCTTCTATTTCCTTAATTATCTCTCTTTTTAAATCCTCTTTTATTTCTTCAGACTTCATAGCAGGAACTACTTCCGTTTCTTCGGCGTCACCTTTAAGTTCATCTAAAAGACCCATATCATCCTTATGAATTGTAACCGTATTGATTAAATCTATTAAAGTTCTCTCATCAGTATTAAACTCATCCATTTCTTCTTCAGAATATTCATTTTTCTCATACATTTTAAGTTGATTTAAAATATCATACTGAGTATTATGCAATTTCTTATACCTATCACGTTCATAATTGACTTCTCTACCTGCTCTGGCTTTTTCTAAAACTGAGTTTATATCATAATCTCTCTGTTCAAATTTTTTCTGAGTTATCTCATTTTCACGTATATCAGTGAATAAGTTTTCTCTTTTAGTAACCGTTTTTTGATTCATAGAAGCAACATATTTTTTTATTTTTTCCATATCAATATTATTTCCACCCGTATCAATAACCTTAAAATTACTATTTGTTTTAACACGTGAAAACTCACCACTACTTATGGTGTCATATAAGTTTTTATTTTTATTTATTCTAGTTTCTGAAGTTTCGTTATCCACTTCATTATATCTTTCCATTCTAGAATTCATACTATTCACCAATATTATAATAACATATTTACATTAAATTTTAAACTACAATTTGATTTTATACATTAATTTATTATATAATAATACATGGGAGGAAATGAAATGGAAAAGATTGTTATTAATAAAGAAGCTTGTGTAGGATGTGGAATGTGTGTCCATCAAAATCCAGATTATCTAGTGTTTGATGAAAATGGACATGCAGAAGCCATTGATAAAGAAATAAAACCAGAAGATAAAAAAAGTATATTAGAAAGTATTGAAATATGCCCTACTGAAGCAATATGTATAGTTGAAGAAAAGTAAAGCAAATGCTTTATTTTTTATTTTAAACTATATAATTGTCTTACTTCTTTTAAAGATAATTTTCTATATTCACCACTTTTAAGGCCAGATAAATCTAAAAAAGCGTATTTTTCCCTTTTTAATTTTAAAACATTATATCCCAAAAAACTAAACATATCTTTAACTTGATGATTGCGCCCTTCACTAATAACCACTTTTACATAACTAGTATCACTTTTCTTATCGTATTTCTTTAGTTTAAACAAAGCCGGTTTAGTTTTTTTACCATTTAGCAAAACACCTTTACTTAACAATAATGCATCGTCCTTACTAAAAAAACCTTTTACTTTCGCAATATATTCTTTACTTACATTACTTTTAGGATGCATTAACAAATTAGATAATTCACCATCGTTGGTAAGCAAAATAATACCTGTAGTATCATAATCCAACCTACCTATAGGGTAAATTCTACTAGAAGTATGAACTAAATCAACAACTGTTTTCCTATTCTTTTCATCTTTCACAGAACTAATAACACCTCTAGGTTTATAAAGTAGATAGTACTCTTTAATATCTCTTTTCACTACTTTCCCGTTAACACTAACTAAATCATTATCACTTACTTTAGTCCCTAAAGTTTTAACAACAACACCATTAACAGTCACTTTACCAGAAAGAATCAATTCTTCACTCCTTCGCCTAGAAGCAACTCCACATTCACTCAAAAACTTTTGTAATCTTTCCATATAACATCACAAACACATTATAAATGACTATTTCCAAAAAAACAACCAATTCTTTATTTTCTCTAATTTACTCTCTTCGCTAATTGCATATATTTCTTCACTATGTAATAGTTCATCTTTAACGTATACTTCCACATATCCTACAGAGTCATTGTTATTTACCTTTTGGAGTTTTTTTAGTTTAATTTCTAATTTTATTTCATCTTTTTCTTCATCATTAAGCATAACTTCAAAATCATTTTTTATAAACAAATGATAATTGTTATAATAGTCTTCTTTTAAAGAGAAAGTATATTTATTTAAAATCATATATTTATCATATTCATTAAAAACCTGTTCATACAAACTTTCATGTGTATTAAATCTATCAGTATCTTTAATTGTAGCAATAACAACCTCTTCTTCCCCTTTTTTAGCACTAGAAGCAAAAACATGTTTACTATTAGTAGTATATCCAATTTTTCCACTTGTTGCATATCTATAACTACTTAATAGTTTATTCTTGTTATACCAAATATGTCTTTCTATATTAGAATCAGCGACATATTTTTTTTGACCGGTGATTTCCATAAAAACATCATTTTTAGTAGCATATCTCATTAAAAGAGCCATATCATAAGCTGTTGAATAATTTTTAGTCTCATCATCAAGTCCATGTGGATTTTCAAACACAGTGTTTTTCATACCTAACATTACTGCTTTTCTATTCATTTCATCAATGAATTTGTCATAAGGCATTATATTACTAGCGATTACCATCGCGGCATCATTGCCACTTTGATACATTAATCCATATAATAAATCTTTTAGAGTTAAACATTCTCCTACATCTAAATATAACATAGATCCGTAAACAGTCAAAACTTCTTCTCCGGCTTCAATAAGCATATCTAAATGTGCATTTTCTAATGCGATTAAAGCTGTCATAATTTTAGTTGTAGATGCAATCAAATTCTTTTCATCCATATTTTTACCCAATAAAACTCTCCCTGATGAAGCATCCATAACAACGTAAGCATGAGCATCCGCATAAACACTTGGAATTAATAAAAAAATACACAAAAATAAGACTATTAACTTTTTCATGGTAATATACTATGAAAAAATAGCCTCATTTATTACTTACATAATTATCATTATAATTAATCCAGATATTACACTTATTCCATATAATAAACCTAAAATCATAATGTTTTCTTTTATATTTTTATTAGATTTAAATAACACTAGTAAAGCCACACCACTATTAGCAAGAAGCCCAGACATCATAGCCCCGAACGAAATTGCATTGTTCAAAAAAAGTTCAGTAATTATAACACTTGATGCACAATTAGGAATTAAACCAATCAAACTAATAATAAAAGGCCCAAAATAACTGTCTTTAAATAATATTGAAGAAAGTATGTTACTCTCAAATACATCAATTACCAAAGTAAGTATAAAATTAACTAAAAAAATAAATATAAATATATGAAAAGTATGTTTAATAGAAGATAAAATAATACCTTCTTCACAATGACAATGTTCATCTTTACAAATACTATAATCTAATTTAGAATTATTACTCTTTTGTAAAAACAAATCTATTAAAAAACCAAAAATTAAACCGATAACAAACTTCAAAGTTAAAATCTTTAATATAATTGTCGCACTAACATTGTGACTAATAAGTATAGGCAACATTTCATCACTAGTAGCTAAATAAATACTTATAAGAGTCCCTAATGATAAAATCCTAGTAACGTAGAGATTAGTAGCAAATACAGAAAATCCACACTGAGGTACTAATCCCAAAAAAGCACCAATGATTGGACCAAACTTACCAGAATTACTAATAATACTTTTATTTTTTTCACTAAATTTGTGTTCAATAACTTCTATAATGACAAATGCTATAAACAAAAATGGCAATATTTTTAAACTATCAATTAAAGAATGCACAAAATAATGAATTATATCTTCTAACATAATATCTCCCCTTTAAAGCATTTTGATTGTATCACTATTCAAGAAAAAAAGTCAATCTTCATCAACTGGATTAATAAGACTGAGAGAAAACTTATTTTTATCTAAATCTACGTCGTCAACATAACACGTCACTATATCGCCAACAGATAAAATATCACTAGGATGTTTAATATATTTTTTTGTTAACTTAGATATATGTGCAAGACCATCGTTTTTTAATCCAACATCTATAAAAACACCAAAGTCCACAACATTTCTAACTGTCCCTTCAAGTTTCATTCCCTCTTTTAGATTTTCTATTTTCAATATATCACTTTTTAAAATCGGTTTTTCAATTTCATCTCTAGGATCCCATAATGGTTTTTTTAGTGAATCAATAATATCCATTAATAAATATTTATCAGTAGTTATATCTTCTAAACTTTCCAAATCTACTCCACTTAACTTTTCCGATATTTTTTCAGTACCTATTTCTAAAAGATTAATTCCAAGTTTATTTAAAAGTTTCATCGTGACATCATAACTTTCAGGATGAATAGAAGTCATATCCAAAATATTCTCACCATCTAATATTCTTAAAAAACCTATACTTTGTTCATAAGTCTTATCAGAAAGGCCTTTAATTTTTTTAATTTCTTCCCTACTTTTAAACTTTCCAACCTTATTTCTATAATCCAAAATAAGATCAATAACTTTTTTTGTTAAACCAGATACATAACTAAGTAAACTAAATGATGCAGTATTTACATTAACTCCAACATTGTTAACAACTTTACTAACGACAAAATTAAGACTTTCACCTAATTTTTTAGATGATACATCATGTTGATACTGACCAACACCTATGCTCTTTGGATCAATTTTAACATATTCACTTAATGGGTCTTGTAGTCTTCTTCCAATACTAATTGCACTTCTTTCTTCAACATGTAAATCTGGAAATTCACTAATGGCAAGTTTGCTAGCCGAATAAACACTCGCACCACTTTCACTTACAATAATATACTTTAAACTACGTTTACATTCCTTTAAAACATCAACTATAAATGCTTCACTTTCTCTTGAAGCAGTGCCGTTACCGATTGCTATTATATCAACTAAATATTTATCAATTAATTCTAAAATAATTTTTTTGCTCTTTTCATATTCGCATTTAGGTTCATGAGGATAAATTACACCTATGTAAATTGGTTTACCTGTAACATCTATAACACTAATCTTACAACCAGTTCTAAACGCAGGATCAAGTGCAAGTACAACTTTTTCTTTCATGGGTGGCGTTAACAATAAGCTTTCTAAGTTTTTACTAAATAATTTAATCGCTTCATCTTCACATCTTTCAAAAACCTCACTTTTAATTTCCCTAATAACACTAGGAAAAATTAATCTTTTAAAAGAATCAATAATTGAATCTTTGACAAATCTAGAGACAAATGATGACTCATCCTTAATAATTTTAGAAAACAAATTATTTAATATATAATCTTTTTGAACATCAACATTTAAAGAAATAACTTTTTCATTTACCGCACGATTAATAGCTAAATATCTATGTGCTTTTATGTATTTAATTTTTTCATTATAGTCATAGTACATTTCATAAACTCTATGAGCATCGTCACCTATTTTCTTAGTTACAAAAACGCCATTATTAAAAATATAATTTCTTATCCACTTTCTATAATAAGCATTATCACTTACCCATTCAGAAATTATGTAACCTGCACCAGTTAAAGCTTCATCACTAGTTTTAACGTTGTCTTTAACAAACTGACTAGCTAATGAAATTAAAGAACCACTTTTAGGAAACGACATAATCATTTTTGCTAGAGGAGTTAATCCATTATTAATTGCTTCAGTTGCCTTAGTCTTTTTCTTTTCTTTGTATGGTCTATATAAATCTTCTACTAACACGAGTTTATCACATTTAAGGATTTCTTCTTTAAGTTCAGGAGTTAATAAACCTTTTTCTTCAATGAGTCTTATAACATCCTCTTTTCTCTTAAATAAATTAACTTCATATTCATATATTTCACTAACTTGCCTAATTTCTTCTTCATTCAAGTTACCAGTTACTTCCTTTCTATATCTCGCTATAAAAGGAATAGTACACCCCTCACTCAATAACTTTAAAACACTATTAATTTGACCTTCTTTAATATTTAATCTATCGCTTACTTTTTCTAATATTTGATTATTCATAACATATCACCAAGTTAAATTATAAAATATAAATAAAAAAAAGCATAGAACTTAATTCATTCTATACTTTAAAAACGTAAAATTATTTATCATCATTTTCATAATTATATGTTCCATGCAATTTTTCTTTAGTTTCAGTATCTAAATCTTCTACTACCCACTTATTATCTTCTTTAATTAAGTTAATTGTGATAGTATACTCTACGTATTCATCAGTTTTATATAATTCATCTAATAAATACTCATTAACCTTTTCTACATCTCTACTACTTGATTCATCTAAAGTGAAATCCGTTTCATTATCATCTACGTAACTTTCAGCATTTTTTCTAGCCTTATATAAATCATAAACCTTAATTTTAACATCTACAGAAGCTGTATCACCATCAATATTTTCACCTGTTACTTCATAAGTCATATCTTGATATTGTCTTTTCATAATATCAATATACTTATTTTTATGTTCAGTTGTCGTTAAACCACTGGCTTCACTAGATAATTCCAAATCACTTAAAACGCCTTCATCTAATTCTTTATATCTCATCAAGAATTCTTCTGTTTTTTTAGTAGGTGTATTCATATTCAAATCACAACTACAACCAACTACCATTAGTAAAAATGTAAATATTAGAAACAATTTTTTCATTTTGTCCTCCTCAGTATATATCATTTACAATATTTACTATTTTATACATTCTTAGCATAAATATCTAAGATTTCTAACAGTCTAGCTAATTTATCAGTGTATTTAGAAGAAATATCACTTACCAAGTCATCATAACAATTTTTGCCATTATATATCTTACCATTTAACTCATAATATAAATAGTTCATTAATTCCAAATTATCTTTATAATTATCAAGTTTACTAATAAATGTAGTGATAATTGTCTTTTCTTTTCTAGTGAACTTATTATCAACAACTTCATGTGATACGACTTTATACTTATACTCATTTATTTTTAAATTGCTAGATAATTCTAAAACCTCTAATTCTTCACTGACTAATAATCTTGTTTTAGAAATAGAAAATCCTTCATCATCAAATAAAACACCAAAACAATCACAACCATTAGTAAACAGCGCAGCATATTTAATTGTTTTTAATGCCCTACCTTTATATTCTTGAGACTTATCCTTAATTAAAGATAATAACTCATTATCCACTTTAATTTTATTATTTAAAAACACTTTATATATTTTTTCACTTAACTTAATTAAAGGTATCTTTCTAAAATGAGTTATATTATCAGAATCCTTCCAATCATAGAAATCATATAATTCTTCACTAAAATTAAAAGTCAAATCATATACATAGATCATTTCAATTTTTCCTTTCTTTTTATCATAGAAATAATTAAACAAAACAAACCAGGTATAATACAAATAATTTCAAATCTTCTAATTATAAAATTAACATATTCACAAAAACTATACCCCATATTAAATAAATTTAAATAAATTATTAAAAAACAAAGTGAAATAGATGTTAAAATAATTCCAATTAAAAAAAACAATATTCTCATTAACATGTAAATCACCTATAATATTTTATTTATAAATAGAAAATATTATTATATAATTTAATGGGTGGTTAAATTGATAGAAATATTAAAATACATAATTTTAGGTATATTACAAGGTTTCACAGAACCTTTACCAATATCATCAAGCGGTCACGTTTACATTTTAAGAAGTATATTAGATGTAGGCGAATTAACCGATTTAAGTTTTGAAATAATCGTTAACTTTGGTAGTTTATTAGCAATTTTAATTATTTATTTTAAAGATATTAAAAAATTAGTAATAAACTTTTTTAAATATTTTAAAACTAAAAATGAAGAAACAAGAAACGATCACAAATATTGCTGGCTAATAGTATTAGGTGTAATTCCAATCGGCATTGTAGGTTTTTTATTCAAAAGTCAGATTGAAAACTCATTAAATAGTACAAAAATAATAGGTGTTTCATTTCTAATCACTGCACTATTTCTATATTTAGTAAGAAATATACAAGGAAAGAAAGAAGATAAAGATCTAACATGGAAAGATGCCTTGATAATTGGATTAGTTCAAATAATTGCTGTAATACCCGGTATCAGCAGAAGTGGTTCTACTTTAATTGCAGCTCTATTTTGCAATATAAAAAGAAGTAACGCTTTAAAGTATTCATTTATGTTATACATACCAATAAGTATAGGTACCACATTACTTGGTATAAAAGATTTAATAACAATGCCAAATCTTAACGAAATGATACTTCCTTATGGATTAGGATTTATTTCATCATTTATAGTTTCATATTTCACATTAAAATGGTTTATGAACGTTGTTAAAAAAGGAAAGTTTATTTATTTTAGTATATATTGTTTAATTTTAGGATTATCCATATTAATATTTTTGTAACAAAAAAAATCTATGATTGATGTGAACCCCATTTAGGAGACATCATAAAAAGAACTATTCTTTTAATAAAAAATCAAGGGCGAACGAAGTGAGTTCATCTAGA
>CALVVN010000043.1 GCA_944363865.1 uncultured Bacilli bacterium | reverse complement strand
GTAAAATCATTCCATCTCAAAGTGGTGAAATAGAAATATTAAATCTTAAATTAGATGATATAAATTACTTAAAAAGAAAAGGTATATACCCCGCATACCATATGAATAAAAAATCATGGGTAAGTATTATTTTAGATGGCACTTTAACTGATGAAGAAATCATGAAATTAGTTGATATTAGCTATGAACTATCTGATATAAAAGATGAATGGATAATTCCCGCCAATCCTAAATATTTTGATGTCATTACCTATATCGAAAGCTTACCTGTATTTTCATGGAAACAGCCTAAAAACATAAAACTAGGTGACACGGTTTACATATATTTAGGCGCACCATATTCTGTTATTTTATATAAATGTAAAGTAATAGAACTTGATTTATATGATGAACCTAAAAATCCAATAATGAATTTAGAATTAATAAAAAAATATGACCCAAAAGAATATCACTTTACCAAATTAAAAGAATATGGCTTAAATTCTGTCAGAAGCGCTAGAAGAATTCCCAATAAATTAAGTAAAGAATTAAACAAATAATATTATTTATAAAATAGAAAGGAAGCAGTATGGCGTATTATAATCAAAGAATACATAAAGGGAAAAGTTTAATTAAAAATATAAGTGATTATACAGTTATTGATATTGAAACAACCAGCTTAGATTCCGCATCAGGTGAAATCTTAGAAATTAGTGCAGTCAAAGTAAGAAATAAACAAATAGTAGATACCTTTTCAAAACTTATCAAAGTAAATAAAGAAATAGGACCCTTTACCACCAATCTAACCGGCATTACTAATGAAATGATTTTAAATGAAGGTGAAGATTTAATAGATGTTCTAATTTCATTTAGTAACTTTTTAGAAAATGATGTAATTATTGGTCATAATGTAAATTTTGATATTAATTTCTTATATGATAGTATGGAAGAAAACCTTGGAGAAGCTTTAACAAATGATTATATAGACACATTAAGGTTTTCAAGAAAAATACTTCCAACTCTAACTCACCATAGATTAGATGATTTAATCGAATATTTTAATTTAAACACAAGAAATCTTCACCGCGCTTTAAATGACTGTATTTTAACTAATGATGTTTATCTTAATCTTTGTGATATGCTATAACAAATAAGAAAAAATATAATATTCATATTAAAATAGAACAATTTACTCTACGAAAATAGTCACTAACACTATTGAAAAAATAAATATTTTGTGGTAATATTAAATAGACTTATTTGTCTATATGGCCTGTTGGTCAAGTGGTTAAGATGCCACCCTCTCAAGGTGGAGTCACGAGTTCAATTCTCGTACAGGCTACCAATATGTACCTTACTTAAATATTTTTTAAGTTATTGATAAAAATTGTCACGAATAATTTTCATGACAGTTTTTTTAATTTTCTTGTTTAAAAAAATCTGTAATGTCTATTTGAAGTGATCTTGCAATTTTTCTTAAAAATCAATTGTAAAATGTTTATTTATAATTTCGTTTTCAGTATCGCATATATACTCACGTGACATTTCCGTCATATCCGCAAGTTCTTGTTTGGTTAACATTTTTTAATCTTTTTTTAGCATTTTCTTGTAACTAATTGAATAATATTATCATCAGGTATATAAGTTTTTTTTCATGTAAATCACCAGCCTATTACATTCTCTTTCAAAAAGTAAAATTTATATATAGTTTGATAGTCACATTTTGTGTTATAATAAATTTGAAAGGAGTGTGAAGTTATGTATTGTTCAAATTGTGGGGAGAAAATAAACGAAGGAGCAGATGTATGCCTTAAATGTGGTCATAAAGTAAAAAAAGATGAGGGCAGAGTTAATATAAATAGTGGCGGCTATAATATTCAAACTATTCCAAATGAATATAGACCAATTTCTATGTGGGGTTACTTTGGATACGAAATATTGTTTATGATACCATTTATTGGCTGGATTATTTTATTAGTATTTGCCTTAGGTGGACATTCTAATATTAATGTTAAAAATTTTGCTAGATCATATTTTTGTATATTAATTATTATTGTTATCTTATTTATTTTTATTGGTGCTATAGGCGCAGGAACTGCCGCATCAATGTATTAAAAGAAGCAAATGTATATTATGTCAAAACAATGTGTTTCAATTAACACATTGTTTTTGTAAAAAGAGGAAATTGTTATTTTTTGTCGTATATTAATAAATAGAGGTGATTAAAATAAATTACTATAATGAAATAAAAGAAACTTTAGTTAAAAACGAAATATATAAAAAAGTCAAAGACTACTCTAAAAAAAAGTGATTTAAATGCTTATTTCGAAGTAGGTAGATTAATAGTCGAAGCTCAGGGTGGAGAAAAGAGAGCCAAATATGGAAATAAATTAATCAAAGAATATTCTGAAAGGTTAACTAATGAACTTGGAAAAGGATATACATATACTAATTTAAGTAGAATGCGCCAATTTTATTTATTATGGCAAAAAATTGCGCCACTGGCGCAACAATTATCGAATCTAACATGGAGTCATTATTCTTTAATATTTCCATTAAAAGATCAAAAAGAAATAGAATATTACCTTTATATTGCATCAAAATTGTGTTTGTCAAAGAGAGAACTTAGAGAAAGAATTAAATCAAAAGAGTATGAGAGAATAGGCTATAAAGAAGAATTAGAAGAACCTAAAATAAATACATTCATTAAAAATCCAATAATAATAAAGGTGGGTGATAAAAAAGAAAAGCTGAGTGAATATGCATTACATGGGTCAATCCTGGAAAACATCGATGATTTCTTAAAAGAATTAGGTATAGGTTTTGCCTATATAGGTAGTGAAGTAAAAATTAAAATGGGCGATAGCTATAATTATATTGACTTCTTATTTTTTAATACCAACTATAACTGTTATGTAGTCATAGAGCTAAAAGTAACTGAATTAAAATCTGAACACCTAGGTCAAATAAGTGCTTCAAAAAATCAAAATAAATTAATAATAAAATTAAAATTTAATAAGTAATTTATGATACAATATCTATAGAAAGTAGGGAGTTAAATGAAAAAAAGTAGAAAAAAGAAAATTGTAATCGCCATAATTGTAATTTTAGCAGTATTTGCCGGTATAGTAGGATACACAGTTATATCTGATTTAAAACAAGAAGAAAAATTAAGCAATGAATTATCTGAAATTGTTGATTTAACAAGTGCGAATTTAAGCGATATGGATATTGATAAAATAAATGAAAAACTAGATAATATTATCA
>CALVVN010000042.1 GCA_944363865.1 uncultured Bacilli bacterium | reverse complement strand
TAAATCATACTTTTCTACATCCAAACAAAAAAACCTAGTTGTGAAAACTAGGCCTTAGATAACTCAGGGCTTCTAAAGTTTCCTAAGTACCACTCGGTACAAGCTATACCATATGTTAATATCGTTGTCAACTAAATAGCTTTTTTTTATAATAATTACGCAACTAAATCCAATTCATAATCATACTTTATTTTGTTTGGTTCGCCTTTATAGACGCTTGTGAGCCAAAAAACTAAGGATAACCAAACGGAATATGGCTACACTCCATTTAGACTAAAATGACTTTTCAATCCTTTATATTAAAAATTGTATTTATTTCTTTTTCACACACTTTTGTGTAATGCTTATTTACCTTAATAAATATTTTTTCATTTATTTTCTTAAATATATATTCAAAAAATTGAAATATACTAATTGGAATAAAATTACACAATAATGTATATAAACCAACCAAAAAATAAATAGCACTTAAAATCTTATTTGATGATGGTTTAATTGAATTTTTATAAAACAAATAAAAGAATAATAAACATATCACTATTTGCATTATTTTTTCAGTTATCTCTATTAATTTTATAATTAAATTTTCCCTTTTAGAATACTTACTGTAAATATTTTGCTTATATTTTTTATCATTTTCTTCTTTTTTTAATAATTGATTAACTAAATATTCATTTTCCTTTGAAAGCTTATTTTCTTGTTCATTTAAGATGCTATTTTGTTTCAATGTTTCTTCATATGTATTAATCAATACACCAGGATTAATCTTTTGAAAATCACCATTAACATTAATCATAAGATTCTCAACATAATAATTACTACATAATAAATTATATAATGTCTCTGGTGTAACATCACTTTTACTTGTTTTTAAATTTGATAAAGTTTGATTAAATTTTTTTCTTAGTGATGATGAAGGCTTAATAGCTGCAATTGCATTTTCAGTAAGTTTCATTTCAGGAATTTCCTTATTGTTTATCATTGATTTTAACCAAACAACTGCTGTAAGATCAATATCACTCATAACTGGGCTTATTTTAAAATTAACATCAAGATTCAACAATTTATTCGTTTCAGTTCTAATATCTTTATTTGTTGTAACAAATATTGCATTACAATCTTCTAGTTTTCTATATTCTTTTCCGTCTCTTAATCTCATAATAGCCGAAACGGATTTAACATCATTTTCAATTATTTTGGGATTTGTATTTTTGTTTTTATAGCAATTAACTAAATTTTCGTTTAATTTTTTTTCATCAATAACATTTTTATATTTATTTTTATCATATGCTGGCACATCTACTATTTCAATACCAATATTTGAAAATAATGTATCTAAACTATTTAATAAATTTCTAACATCTGTTTCACTATAATTTTTTATAATTAAATTTTCAAGCGTTTTTTCTTGGGGCTTACCATAATTTTTAATATATTCCTCTAAAATATTTTCAATTTCATTATAATTATGCTTAAAACACTTTATCTCAGCTTTTAAATCTTTTAATAAACTAACTAGTTCCAAAGCAGATTTGTTTTCGTCTGGTAATTTTAATTCAAGCACCCTTAACATAAATGGCGTATCAAAAAAACATGTCAATTTTTTTAAATTAGTATTATTTTCATTATCTATATTTACATAAAGTGCATTAGCAATTAATGAACCTTCAATAATATTTAAAAGATAATCATATATTACATCTTGTTTTTCTATGTGTCCATTAATAAATCGGCCAATATGATAAGTTATACTATCAATATTTTTATTAATCCTAGTAGAATTGCCTAAATCTTCATACAATAGATATCCGTTTTTATCCAAAAACATTGCAAAACTATTTCTACACTCATTATAACTTAACTTTATAGTTGTATTTTTTTTAAAATAGTTAGATAAATCTCGTATAACTTCTTCTATCTCTTTTTTTGTTTTTTCATGTCTTTCACTAAAATCTTTAACTATTTTTGATACATCTGATAAAAATATATATTTTCCGTTTTCTTGTTTTATTATTTGCTGTTTTTTTAATCTATTAATGATTATCCTAGCAATAGCATGCGGAAAGTTATTGAAAGAATAAACAGACTGCATTTTTTCTACAATATCATTTTCACTAACACTGCTATCATCATATATTATTTTTATTACAAATGGTATTAGCAAAGCTACATTATCTTGCTTATTTTCTTCAAATATTGCTGATAACATTGCTGTACTTATTAATGCACTGTTATTTTTCAAGTTACTCACCACCTTCAACAATATTATATCACACCTTTCTATCATTTTTTCATTAATATGAATCTATCTAATAATATGCAAAAAATAGTTTAATATATGTAATAGTTCTATCTTTATTATACTGAATATTTAATTTTTCTATTGTCTATATTCTGCTATAAAACAATCTGATTTATTTTTACCATTTATTTTTAATTTTAGAGTTTCATTCATAAAATTTAATTTCCATTCAAAGTAATCTTTATGAGCAATTACCCTTTCTACAAATTCTTCTATTATTTTTTCATCTACACCATTATAATTAATATCTAATATTTTTCTAATGCTCTTTTTAGCATTTTCAATTCTTACATCTAATGGTTCAAGTGATGAACATTTCTTTTCTAATTCTAATATCTCTAATTTATATTTTTCTATTCTACTAGATAACTTCTTTTGAAACATATCATATAAATTTACATCTATTGTTTCATCCAAATAATTATCCATTAATCTATCTAACTTTGTTGTTTCATTTTCAATTAATTGATTCAATTTATCAATTCTTTGTAACATCTTCTTTTCAGGATGTTCATCTATATCAACTTCTTTAAATAATCGTTCTGCTAATTCTTTTCTATTATCTGAATTTTGTGTAAGATTCCTAAATATAGCTTCTGCCATATATTGTAACTTCCACTCTGGTACTTGACCCATATCACAACTATCTTTGAATCTATTCCTAGGTCTAGTTTTTTTGTTATAACAAATATAACAATATGTTGTTCCTTCTTTATTCTTGTGATAAATCTTCCTATTAAAATTAGAGCCACATTCACATACTAACTTTTTACTCCAAATATTTTTAGGAACTCCTAACGCTTGTTTTCTTCCTAATTTAATTGGTCTTGAATAACTATCCATTATTTGTTGAACTTTTTTAAAATCTTCTTTAGATATAATTGGCTCATGTCTTCCTTCAACTACTACCTTTTCTACTTCTCCATAATTTATCTTTGCTTTTTGTTCTAGATAATCTGGTATGTATGATTTTCTATAAACTATAGTACCTGAATAAAATGGATTTCTTAAAACTCTTGAAATGTATGAAGCACTCCATGTTGTTAAACCTGTAGAAGTTGGAACACTTTTTTTAGTTAATTCATCTGCAATTTTTACTGTACCTTTTCCATTTAAATATTCAGCATAGATATATCTTACAATTTCAGCTTGTTCTTCATTTACTTCTAAGTTTTGACCAACTTTATTGTAACCTAGAATATTACCTGATCCATAAAACACTCCATTTTGAAATGATATCATCTGACCAGCTTTAACTCTTTGTGATGTTTTTTTACTTTCATTTTGAGCAAGTGTTGCCATGATAGTAAGTTTTAACTCGCCATCTTCATCATTAAATGTCCATATATTATCTTCAGTAAAATATACTTCTACTCCAATCTTTTTTAACTTTCTAGTTTCTTGTAACGTATCAACTGTATTTCTAGCAAATCTTGAAACCTCACGAGTAATTATTAAATCAAACTTCCCTGCTTTTGCATCCTCCATCATTCTCATAAAGTTTTTTCTTTTCTTTGTAGATGTACCTGTTATACCTTCATCTATATATCTATCATATAAAATCCAATCAGGATTTTTCTTTAGAATATCATCATAGTATTGAACTTGATTTTCTAAAGCAGATAATTGAGCTTCATGTTCTGTTGAAACTCTAGCATATATTGCCACTTTCCTTTTCATTAAATCACCTCTACAAAGAAATTATCATTTTTATATAAATATGTTTAGGTTGCGATCGAAGCAAAAGAAAAAAAAGTATTTCTACTTCTTCATCGCACATTTGACACTATTTAAAATTGTCTATATCAATATACCATATACCTTGCTTGCCACTAATAGTTTTATCAATATTTATTTTTTTTATATTATCTAATTTCCAAGCATATCCAGTTCTTTCTTTTATTTCGTATACTGGGGAATTAAGTTTATTAATCATTTTATTAAATTCTTTGTCAACCTTAATACAATCAACTATTTCTACTTCAGCAATTATTCTAGATTGCGGATAATCTAAATTAAAATCTTTAACTCTATCCATTGCATCTTTGTCAATTCCTTTTCCAGCATGAATTAAAATTTTACCACGATATGAATAATTCATATTTCTAAATTCATAAATTTTTAATCCATTTGCAACTAATGAAGCCCAAGGTTGTTTTAAAGTTATTACTCTCACCCTACTATCTTCTTTAATTCATCATCAGTTAATTCTTTAATAGATGTTAATTTTATTAATAAATCTTTAGAAATATCCTTTGATGATATTACCCTATAATTATTTTTTAGATATGTTTTTGATTCATAAACTTCATTAGATACAATAACATAAATACCATGTTTTTGTAGAATGTTATTTAATTTATCTTCATTCAAATCAATTCCTAAAGTTATCAAAAACATATAATCAACAGTTAATAATTCTACATCTTCAAAGTTTTGTTTATATCTTTCTCTAAGTGTTCTTTTTGCACTTATTCCACATTTTTTATTATTAATTTCAAATGTAAAATCATATTCAACAGATGGTATATTTGCATCATGAGAATGTCCTTCCATTTTATCTACTAAAGGATTAATTTTTTCATTAACTCTACTTTCATATGATTGTCCAGCATCAGATGTAATACTTTGATTCATACTTTCAGTCATTATTAATGAAAACATATTATTGCAATTAATATTATAGGTATCTTTTACATATTTTATCTTATCATTAAACACTTTAATTGTTTTACCGCTTGTTTCTAATAAAAATTCATCATCTCGTTCTATATTAGTTAATGCATAAACAAGTAATGAACTTATAACCCTTTGACCATAAGGTAAATTTAATCCTGACATGTCATATTCTAAGCTTAATTTATCGTCAATATTTCTAATTACATCACTATATTGATTCTTTGCGTATATTTTTGATTCTTCTAATATCAAACCTTTTACAAACATCAATTCAATAGAAATATCAATTAAAGATATCCACATTTTTAAATCACAATTATCAATACTATTAATCAAATAACAAAAGTCTTCATATTTTTGTGTTTGATCGCTTACTACCGCATCATTCTCAGTTAATATTTTTACTATTTTTTCTTTATCATCAATATTTTTATTTTTACTTATTATATCTTGGAAGATAACAAGTTGTTTATCAGATAACCCACATTTTAATAATAATTTTAACATTGTATAGAATTGTAAATTGTTGTAATAGGTAAATTCATCAATATTAATTTTTCCAGAATTAGCTATTCCATTACTTTTTTTCTTAAAAAATCTAATCAATTTCTCCACCATCCTCTAATGCTTTAATTACATTGTTCGCAACTGCTTCTATCATTTTTGTTGGAACTGAATTACCAAATTGTTTATAACATTGTAAATCACTTACTACTAGTTTAAAATCGTCTGGAAATCCTTGTAATCTAGCAGCTTCTCTCGGAGTCAATTTTCTTGGATTTTTACCTTTTTGCTCAACAAGTATTTCAGAACCATCTTTATAATATCTTGCAGATATTGTACTTGTATAAGGTGATTTTTCATTAAATAATGAATATCCAAATCCATTTCCTTTTGCTTTATGCATTTCTTTTCTTCTTTGATGACTAGCCCAAATCTTATCTGAAATAGTATATTTTTCTGGAACATCTTTTTCAAGAATATCTCCTAACTTTGTTTTAATACCTGTTGGTTTTGGAAATTCAAATTTAATATCATGATTTTTGAAACCTACAATTATTATTCTTTCACGATTTTGTGGAACACCAAAATCTTTTGCATTCAACACTTGATAATATATTTTATACCCCAATTTATTTTCTAGTATATCTTTCATTACTCTAAATGTATTTCCTTTATCATGACTTAATAATCCTTTTACATTCTCTAGCATAAAACATTTAGGTTTATGATATTCAAGTATTCTTTCAATTTCAAAAAACATTGTTCCTCTAGTATCATCAAATCCTTTTCTCTTACCAGCAATTGAAAATGCTTGACAAGGAAATCCTGCTAATAAAATATCAAAACTAGGAATATCCTTTTCATCAATTTTTGTTATATCTCCACTAGGTGTTTCTCCCCAGTTTGCTTCATATGTTTGAATAGCAAATTTGTCTATTTCCGAAGAAAAAACACAAGTACCTCCTAATTTTTGATATGGTCTTCTAATTCCTCCTATTCCTGCAAATAAATCAATATATTTAAAGTTAGCCATAATAAAACCTCCTTGAATTTTCCTAAATATAATTATACCATAAATTTCGACATTTTTACCGTTAAAAATACTATTATCTTATTTCATTTTCTAATTTAAAATTCAATTTCCATTCTAAGTATTCATCATCTGATACATCATAGTTTTCTCTCCTTTCTCTCATTTTCTTCCATTCTTGAATTCCATTATAAACATTCATGTTATATGGTTTACCAGAAAAAGAATCCATTTCAATATTAAATTGATAATATGGGAACTCTTCTTCTAACCACATTTGATAATATATTTCATCTATTGGATTAGTGAAATCATATTTTCTAATTGCATCTATACTTACTTCAAATAGTTTTGCTAATTCCTCCAATCTACTTGGACTTGGACTAGTAGTATTGTTTTCGTACTCACGAATTGTTTTATTTGGTTCCTTTCCTCCAAATCCAAAATAAGCTGCCACATCATCTTTAGTCATATGTCTGACTTCTCTTATGTACTCAAGTCTGGCTCCTTGAGACATATTCTTTAAATTAGGTTTAATGTAAAACATTCTATCTACCTCCATTTCGTTTTACTTTTTCACCAACAAAAAAAGTAGCCCTAACCTTATTGCTACTTTCCTGCATAAAAATTTATTATTATGGCATCACACCACCCAACCCATTTTTATTATTTATATAATATTATCATCCTTCCATTTTATCCTTTTATTCCAACGAAAAAAGAACCTTTCGGTTCTTTGATTTTTTATTTATTGGAGTGTATTCTCACTCTATTTTTGGTGGGACTTGATAGCAGCTTGCGCAGCAGATAAACGCGCTATTGGTACTCTAAATGGTGAGCAAGAAACATATGTTAATCCAATATTGTGACAAAATTCTACACTTGATGGATCTCCACCATGTTCTCCGCAAATGCCTAATTTAATGTTAGGTCTAGTTTCTTTTCCTTTCTTAGCAGCCATTTCCACTAATTGCCCTACACCAGTCTGATCTAATTTAGAAAATGGATCTTGTTCATATATTTTATTTTCATAATATGCATTAAGGAATTTACCTGCATCATCTCTAGAAAATCCAAATGTCATTTGAGTTAAATCATTTGTTCCAAATGAGAAGAACTCAGCCTCTTTTGCAATTTGATCAGCAGTTAAAGCCGCTCTAGGTATTTCAATCATAGTACCAATATGGTAATCCATATCTGAATTATATTCTTTCTTAACTTGTTCTGCTATTTCAACAATAATATCTTTAACAAATTTTAATTCTTTAACTTCACCAACTAGCGGAACCATAATTTCAGGTACAATATCATATCCATCCTCTTTTTGAACTTCTATAGCCGCTTCCATTAAAGCACGAGTTTGCATTTTAGCTATTTCAGGATAAGTAACAGCAAGACGACAACCTCTATGGCCCATCATAGGGTTAAATTCATGTAATTCAGTACATTTAGCTTTTAAATGTTCTACAGTAACTCCCATATCTTTAGCTAATGCTACAATATCTTTTTCTTCTGTTGGAAGGAATTCATGCAAAGGTGGATCTAAATAACGAACAGTCATTGGTAATCCTTTTAATTCCTTATACATTGCTTTAAAATCACTTTTTTGGAAAGGAATTAATGCATCTAAAGCTTTTTCTCTATCTTCTACCGTTTCACTTAAAATCATTTTTCTAATTGCTGGTATTCTTTCTTCATCAAAGAACATGTGTTCAGTACGACATAGTCCAATACCTTCAGCACCTAATTCAACAGCTTTTCTTGTATCTCTAGGATTATCGGCATTAGTTCTTACGCCTAATTTTCTATATTTATCAGCCCACTGCATAACACGTCCAAATTCACCTGCTATCGTCGCGTCAACTGTAGGAATTTGACCATCATATATATTACCAGTTGAGCCATCAATTGAAATTACATCCCCTTCATGAAATATTTTACCACCTAACTTAAATTCTTTTTTAGCTTCATCCATTTGAATATCACCACATCCTGATACACAGCAAGTACCCATACCACGAGCAACTACTGCAGCGTGACTAGTCATACCACCACGAACAGTCAATATACCTTGTGCAGCTTTCATTCCTGTAATATCTTCAGGAGATGTTTCAAGTCTTACTAAAATAACTTTTTCTCCTTTTCCACCCATTCCTCGTTTTTCTGCATCAAGAGCAGTGAAAACAATTTTACCATAAGCAGCACCAGGCGATGCTCCCAAACCTTTACCGATTGGTTTTGCCTCTTTTAAAGCTTTTGTATCAAATTGAGGATGCAATAATGTATCTAAGTTACGAGGATCTATCATCAACACAGCTTCCTCTTCTGTACGCATCCCTTCATCAACTATATCACAAGCAATTTTTAATGCAGCTTGTGCAGTTCTCTTACCATTTCTAGTTTGTAACATATATAATTTACCATGCTCTACTGTAAATTCCATATCTTGCATATCTCTATAATGTTCTTCTAAAGTTTTACACACCTTTTTAAATTCAGCAAATGCTTCTGGGAATTTTTCTTCCATTTCAGATATGTGCATTGGCGTACGAACACCGGCAACGACATCTTCACCTTGAGCATTTGTTAAAAACTCTCCAAATAAACCTTTTTCACCAGTTGCTGGATCACGAGTAAAAGCTACACCAGTACCACAATCATCGCCCATATTACCAAACGCCATTGATTGAACATTAACAGCAGTTCCCCAAGAATAAGGAATATCATTATCTCTTCTATATACATTAGCGCGTGGATTATCCCAAGAACGAAATACCGCTTTAATAGCGCCCATTAATTGTTCTTTAGGATCATCTGGAAAATCTGCACCAATCTTTGCCTTATATTCAGCTTTAAATTGATTAGCCAATTCTTTTAAATCATCAGCATCTAATTCAACATCTAGTTTAACGCCTTTCTTTTCTTTCATTTTATCAATTAATTCTTCAAAGTATTTTTTACCAACTTCCATAACAACATCTGAATACATTTGAATAAATCTTCTATAACAATCCCATGCCCATCTAGCATTACCAGATTTCTCTGCTAAAGTATTTACTACTTCCTCATTTAAACCCAAGTTCAAAATAGTATCCATCATACCAGGCATACTTGCTCTAGCGCCACTTCTAACAGAAACTAATAATGGATTTTCCTTATCACCGAATTTTTTACCAGTAATTTCTTCCATTTTAACTATGTACTCATTTATTTGGTTTTGAATCTCTTCACTAATTTGACAACCATCTTCATAATACTTAGTACACGCTTCTGTTGTTATTGTGAAACCTTGTGGTACTGGTAAGCCAATGTTAGTCATTTCAGCTAAATTAGCACCTTTACCACCAAGAAGGTTTCTCATATCAGCATTACCTTCACTAAACATGTAAACATATTTCATATTCATCTTTCCTCCTCATTTATACTATTTACATCAATTTTAAGTACCTTTTCTAAATAACATTTACCACATAAACTTTCATATTGTACCTTATCTACTCCATCTATTGCAACTTGACTACCAGTACTCACAAACTCTCCATTGACAATTCTACCATTAAACTTTGCTCTTTTGCCACATCTACATATAGTATAAAGTTCTTCAATAACATCAGCAATTTCAAAAAGCCTTAAACTTCCTGGAAACGCCTCAGTCTTAAAATCACTTCTAAGTCCATAGCAAATAACTGGAATATTGTATTTTTTAGTAAATAAGAACAATTCATCTACGTGTTCCTTATTTAAAAACTGTGCTTCGTCTACTAATACGCACGATATATCATTTTCATAACAATTATGTAAAAAAGATTTTATATTGTCATAATCTCTAATCAAATAGTCAACTTTTCTAGAAAGGCCTATTCTAGAAACTATAGTATCATTACCTTTCGTATCAATAAAAGGTTTAATAATAACAACTTTCATACCTCTTTCTTCATAATTATTAGCAACTTGTAATAAAAGAGTTGTTTTACCACAATTCATCGCACCATATCTAAAATATAATTTACTCATGTTTTTCCTCCTCACTTCTAGGATGACTATGCAAATAAACATTTCTTAACATTTCATCAGTAACATGAGTATAAATCTCAGTACTACTCAAATTCTCATGTCCTAACAAAAATTGTACACTCTTAAGGTCTAAACCCTGCGCTAATAAATGCGTTGCAAAAGTATGTCTCAAAGTATGAGGATGAACATTCATTTTCACACTCGTATTTTTAAGTATCTTATTAATTATATTTCTTATAGACCTGTCACTAATTTTACCACCAAATCTATTTAAGAACAAGAACTCACAGCCATTTTTGTCAAACAATTTACGCCTTAAATTATTAACGTATTTATTTAAAGCTTCTTCACAATATTCACCATAGTAAACAAACCTTTCCTTATTACCTTTTCCATGAATTCTTATTGCGCATTCATCAAAATCAATATCACTTATTTTAATATTAACAAGTTCACTAACACGAACACCAGTTGCATAAAGCATTTCAACAATTAGCCTGTTTCTCTCACCATAATCCCCTTCGCTACTTTCAACTATAATTTCTTCTAAATCACTATAATTTAAAAACGAAGGCAAAGACTTAACCCTTTTAGGAAGTTTAAAATTAACCATAATATTTTTATAATTACTATTTTTACTCAAAAACTTAAAATAACTTTTTAAAGTACTTATCTTCCTAGAAACAGTACTATTATTTTTACTATATAAATACTTATAATAACTTTTAATATCACTATTAGTAGCATAATAAACATCTTTAAGTTTAGTTACAAACAAAAACTCTTCTAAATCTTCCCTATAACTTTTAATAGTAAGTTTAGAATAATTTCTTTCATTTTCCAAATAATTTAAAAAATCAACATAACTTATTTTCATAAGATAATTATGACACAAACATTATTTTGTGTCAAGCGATATTAAACATTATCTTTTATAACGACATTTAGGATATTTACTACATCCAATAAAAAGACCGTATTGATTATTTCTATTTACTAATTTGTTACCACATAATGGACATATCATATTATCTTCAAAATCTTTTTCAATCTTATTACTTTTTCCCTTATTACATCGCTCACACAAAGTTTGAAGATTACTTTTTTTAACAAGTATTATATAATCAACATATAATTTAACTATCACTTCAATAGAATACTAAGAACATTATAATATTACAAACTAACATTGAAAATCTACATAAGCATAGGCAACATTTTACATTAATTTTCATGCAAATTAATGTAAAATCAAGTGGTCGCTTCGTGAAAATAAAACACAATTTAAAGGTTGTGTTTTATTTTACTTGGGTTTTCACAGTTCCATTAATTTTCAGCACTTGAGCACGCATTTGATATCCCTACTACATATGGATTACTTGCTGTTCCATCTCCCCCAGAAACTAAAACGCACGCTTTTAAAGATATTACTGGACGTACGCCCAAACCATTATATACATTATTATCACTTAAGCCACCTGTATCTGTATAACCACCAATTCTTAAAACATATGGAAAATTGTTATACCAATAATCTGCACTCATTGTCCACCAATAACTTGCTCCGCTTGACGCATTCTGGGCTATATAATAATTTGAATTTGCTGTTCCATAAGTACCACCAGCAAATAAAATTTCATCTGCTGTAATTAGTCCTATTGGATATGTTAACGCTCCATTTCCTACTGTTTCACTTGCTGTAAATCTATCATTTAAAATATCACAATTGAACACCGGATTTTTATTGGTAACCACTCTTTCATAAGTATTATAATTGAAATTAGCGCCCGACTCGCTCCATCCATCATTTGCGACTGTTCTATCATTACAATATATTGCAGTTCTACTTATATATCCATCATAATTATTTAATAGATTTGTTTGATACCATGCATCTACAACTTCTTTAATTGAACTATTTTCAGTTGTCCCATATTGTTCTCCAGATGAATACATATATCCCGCATATATACTTTTATTATAATCTGTATTGTAAACTTGCGATGAACTTATAAATGCTGCTGTATCTGTTGCACTTGTCCCTGCATATATTAATCTTACACTATTATCTTCATTTATACGAACTATCCTCCACCATAACTCTTGCCCACTACTATTTGTTCCAAACTTTACATAGTTATTTGTAACAGTTCCTGCAAAGTAATATGTTATCTTGCCATCTTGGCCTGATGCGCTATATATCGTATTCCCGTTATTGCTTTCTGTAAATATTGTATCAAAACGACTTCTTGTTTCTACATTTGGATTATCTTCTAGTATCTGTGCGTATAATGTATCAGGACACTTACCATTAACCGCTGAAACTTTCATATGAGCACTTATTGCAGTCCCACTATTATTTTGCAATAAACTTGTTTGATCAACTGTATCACTATAACTCAACCATATTCTAAGCTCGTATTGTACACTATCATTTACAACTAAACTCAAGTTACTTGCTAAAGGAATTATACCAGGTCCTACTACTTCACTAAAGTCTTTTATACCAGTTATGCTTACATTATTAGTTACATCATATAATTCATACTTTATCCATTCACTTTTAAACTTATCTTGTATACTATCTATACTTAAATCAATACTATAACAAGCATCTATATTACTTCTTTCTTCATGAGAAATTGTAAAGACATTTTTATATGCTTGTGTTGCTCTATTATCGTCATATATTGCTTCTGCAAAAGTAACATTCATATTTTCTGTTTCTTCATATTTAATATCTAATATACCTGTTGTAACAATAATAGGTTCACCAGTACCTTCAATTAAAGTACTAAACCAAGAATACGTCAAATTAACAACACCTACTATTAGAATTAAAACTCCTGTAACACTTAACACAATCAATCTTTTATTATTGTCCATATTAAAACTCCTTATTATCTAATTTTATTATACAAACAAAAATTCAAAAATTCAACAAAAAAAAGACAAATATGTTAAACATATTTATCAATATCTTTTGGTACTTTATCATTAATAACCATATCTATTATTTTTTGTTCTTTTTCTTCACTGACTTCTTTACCAGTCATTTCACTAATATCTTTAATTATACTTCTCAAAACTTTTTCATCTTTAAAGTTTCCATCTTGAAGTTTTCTTGCAAATTCAAGTATTGCTTCTTTACTAACATTTGTCTTTTTTTCTATTCTTTCAAATAAATCCTCTTTACCCATTTATATCACCTAAAATATTATATGAAGTGTTTCATATTAGGTGATTTAATTAATTTTCTCCTTTATTCTTAAAATAAAGTTTAATAGGAGTTCCAGTAAAATCAATATTTTCACGTATCTTATTTTCTAAATATCTCTCATATGAAAAATGTATTAAACCTTTACTATTTACTTCAATATCAAATCTAGGCGGCTTTATACCAGATTGATGAGTAAAATATATTTTAAGTCTATTACCTTTATAACTTGGTGGTGGTGCTTCAATAAAAGCATTAAGTATTACATCATTAATTACATTAGTTTTAACTTCTTTAATAGCATTATTATAACTATTTAAAACTTTAGGCATTAAAGTTGAAAGTCTTTTCTTAGTTAAAGCACTTAAAAATACTATTTCAGCATAAGGCATAAATTGAAAATTATTTCTTATATCATTTTTCCATTTATCATAATCATTTTCTACTTTATCCCATTTATTAACAACAATTACTATACCTTTACCAGCATCTATTGCATACCCTGCTATATGTTTATCGTGTTCTATAATACCATCCTCTGCATTAATAACCAATATGCACACATCACTTCTATCAATAGCTTTCATACTTCTAAGTAAACTATATTTTTCAACACTTTCATATACTTTACCTTTTTTTCTAAGCCCAGCAGTATCAATTAAAACATATTCGTTATTTTCATATTTAAAAATAGTATCAACACTATCTCTAGTAGTTCCTGCAATATCACTAACAATTACTCTCTCTTCATTAAGTAAAGCATTAACCAAACTACTTTTACCTACATTAGGTCTACCTATTACACATAACTTAGGTTTATCATCTTCTAAAACATCATCATTTTTATTTAAACCTACAAATACTTTACTAAATAACTCATCAATTCCAATATTATGTTCTGCACTAATAGGGACATAATTATCAAAACCAAGTGTATAAAATTCGTACATATTTTCATTAGCAAGTTTACTATCTATTTTATTGATTGCAACAACCACTTTTTTACCACTTTTATGAAGTAAATCTCTTATATATTCATCATTACTAGTGATTCCATCTTTTCCATCAACAACAAAAATAATAACATCACTTTCATCAATAGCAAGCATAACTTGATTAGTTATAACGTTATTCCAATTTTCATCTTTAATATCAATTCCACCAGTATCAATTAAATAAAAACTATAATCTTTATAAAGTGCATTTCCATAAATTCTATCTCTAGTAACTCCTGGCATATCATCTATAATAGAAACTTTTTTTCCAACTATTCTATTAAATAGCGTACTTTTACCTACATTAGGTCTGCCTACTAGACATACAGTGTATTTTTTCATATTTTCTTCTCCCAACTAATTATAGCATAAAAAAAAGAGTTTTACACTCTTAACCAGTAGTATTTTCAAAAGTAATATTGTCATCAGTAATCATTTTAACTACTAAAACGCCATCTACTTTATAAACGCCCATAATTCTCCACATTACACCGCTATACCAAAGATAATTATTAGGGTCACTTCCAACATAAAGACAAGGATTACTTTCAGTTATATTCTCGCAATTCAAATCTTCTATAACCCTATCAACAAGTTCAGAACTAGAAGAACTACCAAGTTCTCCGTCCCATATGGCAATAACTGTATTTATTTCTTTTTTAACCAATATTTCAACGTCATTTAAACTCTTATTATCTACAGGATTAATAACACAACCATAAGAATCCAAGCAATTACTATTATTTAATTCCAAATCTTTTTCAATGTAACCAGCTTCAACCAATTCACCAACAGTAACCACAAACTCATTTGGATTAAATAAATGCGGATTATCTTGTCCATAAAGTTCAGCAGCTATTAAAATTGTATCTTTTTTTCCTTCCAGCAATCTGCTATTAATCCTGTTCCTAATAGCAATTACGCTAGGAACAGCAATAGCTATAATAATACTGATCAAAACTATAACAACTATAACTTCAGTTAAAGTAAAACCTTTTTTATTCATATTATAGCACCTTCCTACTATAAACAATTATAATATAAATGTTAAAACTATTCAATAAAAAAAGTATGTTATATGATTAAACGTTAATTTTAATATTGAAGGGCAATTAATTGCTAATTTTTAAAATTTTTAGTATAATTTAGTAGTAAGCAGGTGAAATATGAATTTTCAAGATATTGATTTAGCTCAGATAGCTATTAGAATAAGTCAGTACCCAACAGATAATAAACCAGAATTTTTAATTTTAGGTAAAAGTAATGTTGGCAAAAGTAGTTTTATAAACACTCTTGTAAACAGAAAAAATTATGCTAGAACTAGCAGCAAACCTGGAAAAACACAAACATTAAATTTTTATTTAATAGATAATATTTGTTATTTAGTTGACGTCCCTGGGTACGGGTACGCACAAGTAAGTAATAAAAAACAAGAAAAATTTGGTCTTATGGTTGAAGAATATGTTAAAAATAGGCCAAATTTAAAACATGTATTTTTACTTATCGACTACCGACACAAACCATCTGATAATGATTTAATGATGTATGATTTTTTAAAATATTACAATTTACCAGTAACAATTGTCTGTACTAAATATGATAAAGTTAGAAAAAGTGCAAAAGAAAAACAAAGCAAAATTATTAATGATGTTTTAGATATTGCATTAGGTGACGAAATAATTAATTTTAGCAGCGTTACTAAAGTAGGTAAAGAAGCAATTCAAGAAATAATTAAAAGAAAAATCGGTATTTAACATGCTTTTCAAATTTTGCCATTTACAAATTAAAAAAGTAAGAGCAAATTATTAAAGGGCAAAAACGTTTAAATAGAAAGTTATAAATTGGAAATGATTCTACGCCAAAAAGATTTAGCAAAGCGAAATCTTTAAAAAATTGAAAAAACAATTATTTCTGCAAAGACAACTCAAAATGTCCATTTTGAATTTAAAGCATGCAAATGACTATTATGACTTTCTTACAAACATAGGATAATGCTTACCTACTGCACAAATAAAACAATTATGTTTATATCTACTCCAACACATATTATATGCACTCATCTTTTTGGTTAGATTAATTTGTACTGAACGTTTATCACATAGTTTTCTATCATATATCCTTGCTGAACACATAAAATATCAAAGCGTTAATTAACAAATAAACAATTAAATAAAAAAATCTATGGTATGAGCATTCTAGAAAAATCAGAACTACAAAAAAATAAGAATAAATACCTAACTTCATAATTTATTGCATAAATAACTATATAAATATAGATAGAAAGGACTAATCAACACATAGAATTAATTAATAATTTCTATAAGATTGATTATACAAAAAAATGGAATATTTTCGCAAATTAAATTTAGAATTAAAATCACGTCATCGTCTCCCATTTACAGAATATGCAAATAAAGAACAAAGAAAACTAATTGCTAAAGAACTAAACTTAATATCCACTACATATGGACATGGTTTTGATATAACTATAAATCAATAGGTAATTATTATTTTATTAATCCTTGTAGAATTGGAAGTGTTATTATTACTTTAAATTATTTATGGTATATTTTAAATTGTTATGGATACGACAAAGAAATGTTTTCCAATTGGGTATCAATAAATAAAGGTGTGATTTTTTCCAAACAACCTTTTATAGAAAGAAAAATTGTTGTTATTAATTCTCTAGGAATACTTGAAAATATATTATTTAAAAGCACACAAATTTTACAAGATACGAGCGAACTATCATCTAATGATTTATATGCAATTGGACAATTTTTAAAAAATAAAGGCGAAAGTCTAAATATAGAAAAATTTCAAAGCACAGCATATACTTCATCAGAATTAGCAAACTTAAAAAAACTTTATCCATTAAATAAGACCAAATATTTATTATATAAAGCCGCGCTCGGAATTAAATTATCACACTTAAAACAGCAACAAGAAGAACATTTTACCGCAAAAATGTAATGTCTATAAAAACAACCATGCTTAAATGCATGGTTTTCGCTTAATATATAAAACTTACACCTTAAATAATCCATATACAAAGGCTACCTTTTCTTCATTAATAACAATATTATAACAACTTTAAGTTTATTAAATTATTTATTTATTTTATAAAATCTACAAACTTCGTCAAGTTCTTTTATAAGATTATTAAGTATATTTCTATCTTTGGTTCTAACGCCACTAGCATATTTGTGACCACCACCATTGTATTTAGCAGCAATCTCATTAATAATAGGTCCTCTACTCCTGATATTTACTTTATATAAATCTTTTTTTTCATCCTTTGTAATAAAAAGCCAAACTAAGATTTCATGTATATTATTTAAATCATTAATCATATTAGAAGCACTTGCAGCATCTGCATGAAAACTATTTATAATATCATTTTCAATTTCAATATATGCAAAACCATTTTTAGTAACTTTTATATTAGATTGTATATAACCCAAAAGTCTAACCTCGCTTAGTGGCTTCATATACATTTTTTTATACAAATCTTGTATATTTAGTTTATATTTTTTAATTATTAAACTAACTAAATCAAAAGTAGAATAACTCGTGTAATCAAATAAGAATCTATTAGAATCACTAACTATCCCCATAAAAAGATTTTCTGCAATATTTTTATTACATTTTAATTTAGTATTAAGAATCATTTCAAGAACGATTTGACAAGCACTTGTATTTTTATCATCGATGTATTCTATTTTTGCAAACTTTTCTACAAAAGGATGATGATCAATTTTAATAACATTTTTAAATTTTTTTACATCAACCCCATCAATACGATTAGAATCAGGAATATCAAGAGTTATAATCAAATCATTTTCAAAATCAAAAGAGTTAGGCTTATCTAAAGTTCCTAAATATTTAAATCTTGCCGCATTCGCGCCTATAGCAAAAACATTTTTACTTGGAAAAGTAATTCTTATAGAATCTCTTAAAGCTATTTGACTTGCTACAGCATCAGGATCTGGACCTATATGTCTAACCAAATAAATAGTTTTACTCTTTTTTATTTCATTATATATTTTTTTAAATAACTCTTTTTTCATCCTACTCCTTAACCAAATCAAAAGTATCTCTTGCTATCATAACCTCTTCATCAGTTGGTACAACAAACACTTTTATCTTAGAATCGCTTGTACTAATTTCTCCAAACTTTCCAAACATTTCGTCATTTAAATCTTTGTCAATTTGAACGCCTAAAACTTTAAGTTTATCACAAACGAGGCCTCTAACTATTGGGCTATTTTCTCCAACACCAGCAGTAAATACAATATATTCTGCACCTTCAAGTAAAGTATTATACATAGAAATATAATTAACTATTTTCTTAGAATACATATCTAATCCAAGTACACATCTTACATTTCCATCCATATATTCACTTTCAACATCACGTAAATCGCTGCTAACACCAGTTATAGCAAGTAAACCACTTTCCTTATTAAACTTATCAACTAATTCTGCAGCAGTAATATTCAATTTTTCACATAAATAAGGAACAACAGATACATCAATATCTCCACATCTAGTTCCCATCATAAGCCCAGCCAAAGGTGTAAAGCCCATAGATGTATCTTTACACTTTCCATTTTCAATCGCACATATACTTGCACCATTACCAATATGACAACTAATAATTTTAGCATCTCTACCAATATGTTTCTTCATGAATTCACTAATGTATCTATGACTTGTCCCATGAAATCCATATTTTCTAACACTATATTTTTCTTTCCATTCAATAGGCAAAGGATATAAATATTCACTTTCTTCCATAGTTTGATGAAAAGCAGTATCAAAAACAACTACTTGTTTTACATCATGTAATACATCTTTAAAACTATCTATTCCAATTAAATGAGCTTTGTTATGTAAAGGCGCTAGAGGTATAAGTTCTTCTATATCCTTACATACTTCATCTGTAACAAGAACACTTCTATCAAATCTATCAGCACCTTGAACTATTCTGTGTCCAATACCATCTATTTCATCATAAGATTTAATAATTTTCATGTTAATAAGTTCACTCATTAAAGTATTTACAGCATCTTTATGAGTATTTAAAACACATTCCTTTTTAGTTTTCTCTCCATTATATTTTATTGTATAAATAGAACTAGCAAGCCCAATTTTTTCAAAAGTTCCACTTACTATTACTTTTTCTTCTGGCATTTCAAACAAAGTAAACTTTAAAGATGAACTACCAGCATTTACGCTTAATATTTTCATGTTATCATTCCCTTCAAAGTGAATTATAACAAAAAAAGATAAATAAGTAAATTAAAGCATAAAAAAAGAGTAACAAGTTTACTCATATCTATTAGTTTTAAAAAACTTACTCTCTTTTTCTTCTAAACTGCTTTCATAATCTGACAAATAAGATTTAACTTTACTAAGTGTAACATTTACTTTTCTCATAATAACACCTAGTAATAGTCTATACAATTATTTTATAAATATTCATTACTTTCTTCTTTAGTCGGAATATCTAAGACTAAAATATCTTCAAACACTTTATCTATCAAATCAAAATCAAATTTTTCTTCTTCAGAACAAATGACATCAAGTTTTGGATTAATTACAGGATGTTTAGGAACAAAAACAGTACAACAGTCTTCATAAGGTAAAATACTTATATCATAAGTCCCTATTTTTTTAGAAATATC
>CALVVN010000041.1 GCA_944363865.1 uncultured Bacilli bacterium | reverse complement strand
CATTAATTTTTGAATCAATTTCATGTCCTTTTTTATCAATAGAAAAATAACCAGCATGAATTTTTCCAGTATCGAAAGAATCCAAATACTTCAAATAATCATCATCAAACAAAGTCCTGTAGTCTGTTAAAGCTTTTATATATTCTTCCTCAAAAATTTTAGCATAATCTCCTTTTAATGCTTGCCCTTTTTCATAATATTTATATTTTGCAACTTCATCTATAAAAAACAATGATAAGACCTTTATTCCTAATTTGTGTAGTTCTTTCTCTTTTTCAAAATGAGATCGAATAGTCTCTCTGATTTGTATTCTTGCAATATACTCTTCATCTACATCACCAAAAGCCTGACCAACTTCTATCTCAACTCCATTTGTAAAAAATACTTTGTCATATTGTTCATATCTACCATCTATTTCACTTATGACATAGCCTTTATATGGTGTCAAAAAGCCTGATTTTGTATATAAATCATCACCTGCTTTAAATTTCATCAATCTTCTACTAGTTCCATTTGAAGTTTTTACTTCAATTTCCATCAATGCTTCTGGATCATGTTTTTGACTAATATTTACACTATCTAAAAATAAATATGTATCTTCAGATTTATTATGTAATACTTCAATTCCCTTTACATTTATTTTTTTTACCAATTTTTGATTATATGCATCAATGGCATCCAATCTGTAAATTTTATTATATTCCTTATTTTTCTTATGTGTAGCAGAATATCTAATTGTAAATAATGGTTTAAACTCTTCAAAAAGGCTTTCCGTTTTATCTCCAAATTTCTGTGGTTCATCAATAATTAAAATTGGTCTAACAGATTTAATTACATCTATTGGTCTTCTAGATTGTAACTCATCCAATTCTTCATATATTCTTCTATTTGCAACACCTTTCGCAGCAAAGGCTTGATAATTTATTATCATTACTTGTATAGAATCATCAGATGCAAAAGTATTTATATTAGCAATATTAGAACTATTTGCAGAATTATATACAAAAAACCTTATTTTTTTATGATATATTTCTTGAAAGTGTTCTTGTGTTATTTCAAACGACTTTTGTACTCCTTCACGAATAGCAATACTTGGTACCATTACAATAAATTTACTCCATCCATAAGCTTTATTTAATTCATACATTGTTTTAATATATGTATATGTTTTACCAGTACCAGTTTCCATTTCTATTGTAAAATCATTAAGTCCTGCATTATCTGTATAATTTATATCATTTAATCTTTGAACATTTCTAATGTTACTTCTTCTTTCTGTCTCTGTTAAGGTGATTGGATGATTTCCAAAAGAAATTACTTCTACTTCTTCTGTTTTTTCTAATAAAGTCCCTTTGTCATATGTTTTTGTATATCTAGCAAGCAAATCTTTTCTGCTTCCCTTTTTTTGACCATCAAAGCAATGTACAACAGACATAACTGCGTCTTCTTGATATTGTTGTTGCTTGAACTTCAATTTCATCTCTTACACCTCCTTATAAAATACTTATTTCTGTTTCTGGGGATAATTTTTTAAATTTTTCTTCTAAATTAATTTTATCATTATCATATTTAAATGAACTGTCTTTAAAGACTACTTTTAAAGGATTATATTCACATATTTCATCTACAATATTTATATCTATACTATTATCAAAACAAGCAATTAAAGCATTATCATCAACAAAATATACTTTATTATTCATAATTTCTTTTTCTTCAATTTTCAAATCTAATGTTAATCCTAAATCTAACAATACTTGAGTAAGTAAATCTTCGCTTGTTCTGTCTTCCTTAATATTAGACTCAAATAATTCTAATTGTTCTTGCGATAAATCACTTGGCTTATAATATACATCTTTCATATTAGATGAATCTATTTTATAAACTCTAAAACCATAATCAATATTTACATTTGTTTCTTCTTTTATTTTTTTTGCAGCACGTCTAATTCTTTCTTCACCAATATCTGTTATATACCTATATCCTTTTGCATAAGCACTCTCTTTTTCATTAATCTTTTCTGGCAATTGAATCATAATATATCTTCTTTTTCCATTATCTTCTGCATTTAATTGCATAACAGCATCAGCAGTTGAGGCACTTCCAGAAAAGAAATCTAATACAATGTCATTTTCTTTTACCTTTGATACTTCCATTAAATATTTAATGAGTGCAGTTGGCTTCGCATAACTAAATGGTATATCAAGTTCAGATAATTCCTTACTGCTTAATGTATTAGGATATGATTCAATCAAATTATTTGGTCTTGCTGTTCCTTTTTCAAGAGTGTCTTTATAATATCTTTTTTGATAAACAATATAATCTGCTTTACTTCCGTCTTCTTTAATTAGTTGTGAATTTTTAGTTGGCTTTATAAGAACATTGCCCTTTGAAAGTTCTTCTTTAAATCTTTCTTCTGACCACCTAAAGCTTTTACCTTCAGGAGGAATTATTTTACTTCCATCTGGACAATCAACATAAAACCTTTGATTAGGTCTATATTCTAAATTAGGCATATATAAAATAACTTCTGCATATTTTTCGCCTTTTCTAGGACCATCTTGTTCTATTTTATTATATATTTTTTCATCTATATTCATTTCGACAAAATTATCTAAATAATCTATATTTTTTGCATATACATAAATATAATCACTAGTTGGATTAAAGAAAGCTCCTTTATTACCACCTTTTTTTTGTACTCTAGTAATTAAAGAAATTTTATTGTTTTCACCAAATATTTCATTTAGAATATACCCCAAATTTTCAACTTCCTGTGTACCAATACTAATAAAAATTATACCATCATTTGTCAAAAGATTTCGTGCTAGTTTTAATCTAGAATACATCATAGAAAGCCAATCACTATGAAATCTACCATTTGATATATTATTACTAATCAATCTATTTCCTTGCTCATCTATTTGTCCCGAATTAATTAACTCATCAACAATTTCTCCGTTAAAATTATCATTGTATATAAAATCGTTACCAGTATTATATGGAGGATCTATATAAATACATTTAATCTTGTTTAAATATGATTCTTGAAGTATTTTCAAAGCCTCCAAATTATCTCCTTCTATATAAATATTTTCTGTATTATCAAAATCAACTGATTTTTCTTTAACTGGTCTTAATGTATTTTTAGATGGTGTATTAGCAGTTAATATTGCTTCTTTCTTTCCAGGCCAAGTTAATTGATATTTTTCTTTATTTCCTTCTACTATTTCTTTTGATAATTCTTGTTTTAATAATTCAAAATCTATTGTTTTACCATTTTCAGATTCAGCAATAACATTAGGAAAAATACTTCCTATTTTTTCAATGTTCTCATCAACTATATTTAATGATTTCATATCTAATTTATCCATTTAAAATAACCTCCAATTCTTGTTCCATTTGTTTTATTTGCTTATTTAATTCTACTTTTTTATTAAACTGTCGCTCTGCTTTCATTTTGTTTTTTAATTGTTCTAACTTTTTATTTAATTCTATTTGTCTATTTTTGTCCTGTAATAATATTTCAAAATCTTTTTTAGTTTCTGTTTCTTTAATAATAGATTTTACAATATTTTCATATATTGTTTCTAAACTTAACCCATCAAATATAATATTGATATCCTCATTCCACTCGGTAAAATAAATATCATCCACTTTTATAGAATAACAAACTTCATCATTATATCGAATTACAAATAATATTTGATATGGGATTGCCTTTGTTATCACTTTAATAATATTTTTAGGAAATTTCTTCTCTTTTAAGTTCACTTCAAATATTTGTATTTCTTCAATTTTTTCTGTTTTATTTACCCCTAGTGTATCTTGTGATAGTTTATATTTCCACACTATCTTATCTATCAAATTTACAAATTCATTTTTTATAGTGGTTGATATACCTATTTTTTCATAAAAAGTTTTCTTTGGTATAAATCTATTAACTTCACAACTTTTTGGCAAATTAAACATCGCAATTACCTCCTAATAAATTATACAAATTTTTAATCTTAAGGGCTAATTCATCATAAGTAATAATTTCAACGTTTCTTAATTCATTTCTAAAAAGATTAAAACTCTTTAATTGTGGTTGATTTAATTTACTTGCATTGCCTAAAATCAAGTAACATTTTGGATCAAATGCAGAAAAAAATATTCCCTGTTCCGCTGATTTTACTTTATTATTATAATAATTTTTCATAAAACTATCTTTTTGTTCTTTAACTTGAACTATTGCAGATATCAGTTCGTTACTTGGTGTATATACATTTGTTCTGTATTTAACATCTTCTACTAATTTTGTTTCAGGCGTTTTTATTTCGAATATACAAACATTATCTATACCTTGTTTATATGCAAAATCTGCTATACTCGCACCTGTATTTTTTATAGATTTAGTTCCCATATAGGCTTGACCACTAATAACTTGAAGAATTGATGGAGCAACAGATGATAAATAATAAGGATTATTTTCAAAAAGATTTTTCCAAAAATTTTCATCACTATTATTTAAGTTATCACTAATTTTTTTAGGATTTAGCATATCTAAATTAATACTATTATAAATTTCATTTTTATTGTTAACATACAAATTTTTTATTAGTTGTTTAACATTTTGTTCATCATTCATTAAATCATTAATTATTTCTTTGTTAGTAATTAGTTCTTTTATGAAATCTTGTTTTTTAGAAGAACTTGATAAATTATCAATAAATTTTTTTAAATCAGTTTTATCAATATTCTCATCTAATATTAATATCTGTTTTCTTTTAATTTCTTCAAAATTTTGTTCTTTTAAACACATTTCTTTTAACTCATTAGCATAAGAAATTGCATTTAGCCATTCTTCATTTGATAAACTAAATTTTGTCCATTCCCCTTTTTTTAATTTAGATAGTGATATCCCCTCTATATTTTCCCATAAATCATTTTGTCCTTTTCTTTGTGCTACAAAACAACCTCTTATACTATTTTCCCAATTTTTATCTTTATTTACAATTTCAGGAATATAAACAATACGCGTTTTTGTATTTTCTCTTAGCACCATTGCCTGAACTTCCGCTGTCTTGGGTGAAGTAGTATTTATATCTTTGTAAATTTTTAACGGTATTTTCATATTATATCACCACCATAAATGAAATTAATTCAAAATCTTCTAATCCTTTAATATCATTTTGAAGCATTGTTGTTCCACCGCTTCTAAATAAACTGTCAATATCATTTTCTTCTTTGATATTAATAATGGATTCTATACTTTCGTTTAATAATTCAGAATATTTTTTCATATTCTTACCATCATCTGTTT
>CALVVN010000040.1 GCA_944363865.1 uncultured Bacilli bacterium | reverse complement strand
GTGGTCCAAATAATAAAACAACATCAAATGTATCATTTTCATATGATAAATCTATTGCATTTTCTATATCACAAGATATTAAATTGCCACTTTTTTCTAACTTTTTTTGTTTTCTTGCTTCTTCAATAAGTTTTGGTGAAAGATCTGCTAAAATAACTTCGTTACCCAAATTTGCAAGTGGAAAAGAATACACACCAGCTCCACCACCTAAGTCTAATATTTTACAACTTTTATTTAAATAATGTGTTAATATTTTCATTGTCATTTCAAATTCTAATTTCCCACTATTATCATTTATTAATCGATTTTTTTCATCAAAATTATTATAATAATGCTTTATTTTTTCAAAATTTGTCATTTTATATACTTTTCCTTTCTTTCTTCTTTAATTAATAAATTTTAATCTATTATATCAACTTTTGTAAAAAAATATTTTAACTTGAAATATTTTTTACAAAACCCTTTGTCATATATTCTTTTAATATTTTTGTTGCCCATATTCTAAATTCTGCCACTTTTTTTGAATTTACACGATAACCAACAGCAATTATAGCATCTAAATTATAAAATTCCGTTTAATAAGTTTTCCCATCTTCTGCAGTATGTGCAAATTTTGCACATACTAAATCTTTATTTAATTCTCCACCATTAAAAATATTTTTTAAGTGTTTTGTTATAACTGTTCATCTATTTCAAAAACGTTAGCCATAGATTTCTGTGTCAACTTCGACAAAAATAAAACTAATTTTATATGTCCTTAACAGGTGTAATCATTCATTTTTATCACTTATTTTCTTTTTCTTCTATATATTTTTATTTCATCCATATCAGTTAAAGTTGCATTTTCAAGTTTCATATTTTTTCATCGTTTAATTTATCTTCTATTTATTTAATATTATACTGTATTATTTTTATTATCTCCTAATAATTTTATCTTTTCTGCATTGTTTAATATATTTAACTGATATCTAGCAATTTCATTTAATATTTCAAATCTTTCTTCTTTAGTTTTACCTTCTTTAATCAACTCTGCATTATGTGATTCTAAATTTGATAATACTGTTAGTTCATTTATTGTAGCATAATCTCTAACATTAGATGTTTTGGATAATTTTGGGTTTAATTCTCGCCATTTTTTTGCAGTTGTATTAAACAAAGCTACATTTAATATATCCGCTTCTTCTGCATATTTTATCCATTCTCTATTTTTATAATAATCATTGTCAGGTAATATATAATTTTTTATTGCATCAGTATGTATTAAATAATTATTTTTAGTTAATATTCTCTTTACTTTCCATTCTTGGTTTTGATTTTCTAATTCTTTTAATCTTTCAAATTCTTTAATTAAATATAATTTAAAAATTGGACTAATTGCTGATGCAAATTCAAATGCAATATCTTTATGAGCATATGTCCCACCATATTTACCCATTTTAGAATAAATACCAATTGCACCAGTTCTTTCACACCATTCTGTAACACTTGGAGTAAATGTTAATAAACCAACTTGTTTTCTAAAGTGTTCAGATTCGAACACTTTAAAATTAGGATTATATAATTGTTCCCAAGTAGTAAGAAAATCTAATGTGCTTCTATTACGTAACCAATTTCTTATAACATCTGCCGCTCTCGAATTATCACTTTTCGCTTTAGCAATATCAGAAATACAAATATAATCTTTCTCATTTACATTAGTTATATTTATTATTATATTTTGAACTTCAATTATTTTGTTTGCCATATACTCGCCTCTTTTCTATATTTTAATATAAATCTTGTGGAGAGGTTCCAACGTCGTAATCACCTTTCTAATTCTCATCATAAATATCATTAAAATCACTATATTTTTATCAAATTTTAATGATTTTACCATTTTTTAGCGAAATTATACGAGATCCAAAATCCAATAAGTTCTTTATTTATAATACCTTTCGAAGGGGTTGTAATAAATCGTAATCAACCAGTTGATACCATTTTTTTAAACTCATTATCATTATTTTCATACATTTTACTCGCTCCTTCGCGTTATAGATTATACTAGTTCAATAACATTATCAAAAAATCTATTATTATCAATTTTTACAACTTTTATTTTACCATTTTTTATTAATTTCTTTATAAGATATACATATAAAATATCCATTAAATATATTTCTTGGATCAACATAGCTACTAACTTGGAAACTTTAACACTCCCTAATAATTTAAGTTTATCAAGAATCATACTATAATAATAACTAATTGATACTGATTTTACTATGCCGTTCTCCAATATCCTCATTTCAGAATTACTTTTAACAAGTTCCTCCCATGTATTAGAAAATTTAAGTATATCATCCTCAGATAATTTATGTTCTAATTTTGCTAAATTTTCTAACTCTTTTGGATTCATCACACTTGGAGAAATACAATACTCGACATTGTCACATTCATCACTATATGTAACATATAAATCACATTCAATATTTTTTAAAATATTACAAATATATAACATAATCAAATAAGAATAAATATTATAATGACTTGTCCAAATTCTTATTTTATCTTTTCTTTTGATTGCTTCATTAATAATTACTATTTCTTTTTTAAAAGAATAGTTACCATTTTCATTACATAATTCATCTGGTATATTTATCTTGTGTTCTTCAATTTTGGATAAATCGCCTACATTCAAAAGTAAATTGAATAACAAAATGTTATTACTTCTGAGTGAACTATTTTTCATTGTCATATAACATGAATTCCCGAATACAATTTCTAATATTTTCATAATTATCCTCCCTAAATAATTTTATTTTCCCATATTTTTATCATTGTAAAAAGTTAAGGGGTTGTAACGACGTAATCACCTTATTAATTTCCTCACAAAATAGGCTTAAATATAGGGCGTTTTTGTCATTTTCACTCTATTTTTATCATTTTTTACATAAAATGTGTAAAATCTAAAATTTCACAATTCCTTTATTTACAAGGATTTCTAAAGAAGTTGCAATAAATCGGTATCAATCAATTTATATTGGTACTTGTTGGTATTTTTTCGTTATTCATTTCAATCACTTCCTCGTTTTAAATCTACTAAATTATATCATACTTTTCTTGAAAAAGAAAAAGCAGAAAAAATCTACCCTATAAATTATAATTTATCTCTTCACTTCGTATTTTAGCTGAATATAAGAATTGTCTAATTGATTACATTCCATAA
>CALVVN010000039.1 GCA_944363865.1 uncultured Bacilli bacterium | reverse complement strand
TGTATGATTAATAACCATCCCCCCTTATATAATCATACTTTTAATGTACCTAAAAATGTACACGATTTTTGTTATTTTTACTATAGTTTATATACCAACTTATGTGTCCTGTATAAGCAGGATAATGATGTCTGACACAACAACTTCCCAGTGGGGAGTTTACCCTAAATATAAGGCATTTTTAAGTTTTTACTTGTATGACAAATCTTTAATTGTCACACAAGTGGCGAACATAAAATAAGCCAAAATGACCTAAAAAAGCCCATTTGTCTAACAGATGTTATAACAAATACTGGCTCTTGAAATACCAAAATGTACATTTTTACTCTTATTTTTAAACTAAAAATTTAATAAAAAATGTACATTATTTTTGTAATTTAAAAAAAATAATGTACATGAATTTAGCATTTTTATTATAACAATTTCTATTACTCCATAATTAAAATTAGTTAATTATAATAAAAAAACAAGAAACATTTTTAAGGTTTCTTGCTCCAACTTATAATTATCCAACTTTACCACATTATATTACTTGACAAACTAAATGCAACAAAATTATGTTTAAAACTTGTACGAATTTGTATGAAAAGTGTTTAAGAAGTTGTTAATTTTAAATTTTGCCTAACAAATTTAGTGTTTTGATATAATGTATTTTTGCTAAAATTTTTAAAAATGTATGATTTTATTTTAAAATGTTCTTTGTCTTTAACCATTTTTTAAATGCTGAATTTTCTTTAAATATACCAATTAAATTAAGTATGTATAAAACTATAAACAATCCCAAACTATATTTAAAAGCAACTATATCTTCATCTGTTTCACAGATGATTCTAAGTATAACAAATAAGGCAAGGGGAATAATTATTATTAAGTAAAATTTATTAATCTTATGTAATAATTCTCCGGATATGCCAGTATATTTATTTTTAAAATCATTAATATATTTTTCTTGCTCTTCTTCGCTTAATTCAATCCAACTTTTCATTTACATTTCTCCTATCCAAATAAATATTTGCTATGTACAATTTATAGTTTTTATTATCAATTATCAATCTTTAATAAATTTGTTATTGTTTTGTTATTTTTGCTCTACTAAAAGTTAAATACTGACCATTACTTATTGTTATTTGTACTCTGCCATTAAAATTATCATTTCGTATAATTTCTCCATCACCTATTGGTCCACCCATTATTGCATAATAGGCACTAGATCCAAGGCTTTCAATAACATAGGTGCCGGGTTTAATATCTGTACCAACTTTATAATATCCACTTTGATTATAGTCAGTTTGTTCATTAAGTATTTCATATAATTCTTTAGCACCAGAAACTTCCAGTCTTTCAAATGCATTGACACTAACTAAAACTCCTCTAGTTGTTAAATTACCTGCTTCATGAACCCTTACATATCCAAAACTATCAAAATTTTCATTGTCAATTATGTTTCCTGCAGCATCTTCTTCACTATAATATGATCCGCTGCCACTGAATTTTACAAATGCATAATCTCCGGCTGGAACATCGCCTTTTATATATGAACCAGTATCAAATGCTAATTTTTCATCCATTAGTGAAATTATATTGATTGTCATCTTTTCAGATTCAGTCAACTCCACAGGTTCTTCTGATTCTTCATGTTCATCACTTGATTCGTTGCTATAATCATTAGTATTAACATTATTGTTTAAATTTGATTGGTCATTTACATTTCCAAAAATTATTACTAAAAACAAAAAAATTATTATAGCCCAAACCCACCATTTTTTAGAATATTCACTTAATTTACTTTTCATAATTACCTCCTACAACTTAAACTCCGAAATAAAATTAAATATGATTCTATAAACTTAGTATAACATAATTGTATAACATATACAATATATACAATCATTTATTGTACAACTATTCATTATATAATTAAAATTCAATAAATGGTTGATAATATTGGTAGGAGGTATATTATGCCGACAATCAATAAAAATGATGATAACTACATTTATTATTGGGTAGGAAAAAACATAAAGAAATATCGAAAATTAAAAGGATGGAGTCAGTCTAAATTAGCTTAGCGAATGCAATTTTACTGATACATTTATTTCCAATATAGAAAATAATTCTTTTCAAACTTTTTCATTAAATAGTTTATATCACATTTCCAAAAAACTAGAGATTCCGATTAAATTGTTATTTGAAGAATTAGATGAAAATACAATAGAAAACAAAAAGTAATCATTTATTAATTTGATATTATAAATTAAAAGAATAATAATTACATTTTCAAAAATAAAATTTACTTAGTTACTTTAATAATTTTATAAGTTTATCCCAATTATCAGGAAAACTATCGCAACCACTCTTATAATCAGTTATTCCATTATAATATTCTAATTTTAATATCCATTTAATATTTTTAAAATTTTCCCAATTACCATAATGACCTGCCCATAAATTAACTTTTGCATTCTTTATAGCAGATAACAACTCATAAACAACAGAATCATCAATTATTTCTTCTTTAACTAATATATAATTCTTTATAAAAAAGAAAGTAGGTTCATTATATAAATCAAATATATATTTTTTTCTACTTATTTTAGTTTCAATAACTAATGTAACTTTTCTTATATCAACAGTTGCTAGATTTCTTATAGAACAAAACTTTTTGTCACAATCAACACAATATCTATTTTCTAGTTTAGCATATTTTATTTTTTCCCCATCAAAGTCATATTTTTCAAATCTAACCTTAGGCATAAATATAGTACCTTCTTTTAAATATTTATTATAATCAATATTCTTATCTTTCTTTTTATTAACACCTCTATAAGCATAAGATATCTTTACAACATTTCTACCATTACAATATGGGCAATTAATTTCTGCCATATTTATACACTACTTTCTGCAATCATTATTTAAGTATAGTGTGCTTATTTTCTCCCCATACCTAGGATGGCGGTGTAATTATGGGTGAATTTCTAGTAAGCAAAGAAGGTTTAGGTTATTTAATAATCTATGGTACCCAAGTATTTAATTTAAGTTTAGTTATGGCAGGTATTTTAATATTAGTTGTTATATCTTATATCCTTTATAAAATTATTACTTTTATTGAAGGTAAGTTAATTAAAAAATTCTAGATACCCTAGAATTTTTTAATTATTCACTATTTTCTAAATATTTTATTCTTTGAACTGTTAAGATTTTCTTAACAGTTGAATTCTTTTCTAATTCCATCATTTGCAGTTGTCAAAAAATCCTTGACAAC
>CALVVN010000038.1 GCA_944363865.1 uncultured Bacilli bacterium | reverse complement strand
AGTGATATATGTAAAGAAGTAACTAGTTTTAGCTGGTTAACGCTAAAGATAATCCAATAAGGTTGCTAAGTTATAACAAATATTAATAAAGGAAAGGTGAAATTATGGATCTATCATTAGAAATTATAGAAGTAGATGAAAATAGTTTTAAAGAAAGGAATGAGGAATATATGGATATTGTTCCATTAGAAATTAGAAAGACGGAAAGTATAACCGACGAAGAAAGTTTAAGTTTCGTAGAAATGAAGAAAATAATATCAAAGGTATGGCTTAATGTGGATGATATTATGAAGTTAGCTCAATGTGGTAAACATAGTGCTACTAATATTAGAAATGAAATTGAAGAACAAATTGTAGCAAGTGGAAAGAAACTTCCTACAGGAATTTATAAATGTGTTCCTACAAAGTTAGTTCTTGATTATTTGGGAATGGATGTAGAGTATATCTTTACAATGGCAGAAAGGTTTGTTTAGGTGGTGAAGAAATGGCTGTTAGACAGGTTAATGAAAAAGATTGGACTAAAGATGGTCGTAAATGGATATATGAAGTAAGGTATAAGGATAATTTTGGAGGAACTAAATATAAAGGTTCTAAGAAATTTCATACCAAAAAAGAAGCACAAAAAGCCGAAAGAGAATTTCTTAATTCTTTAGATGTTAGCGTTGTAGTTAATGATATGACTTTTAAAGAATTGTGTGATAAACATTTTGAATATAAAAGGTATGAAGAACCAGTAAAAGATACTACATTACGTAATTATATAAAAAGACGACAACATCTAGAAATGTTTGATAATATTAAGTTAAAAGATTTAAATATAGAGCATTTTAAGGAATGGAAGAGAAAAATCAATGAATCTGATATGGAGACTACAACTAAGAATGATTTATATAAGTATCTTAAGAGTATTCTTCATTATGGTTCTAAATGGTATAATTACAACTTTACTGATTTATATAATAAGATGAGTAATTTTAATAATCCTAATGAAATGCCAAAAGAAATGGAGTTTTGGACAAAGGAAGAATTTGATAAATTTATCGCTGTTGAAACTGATCTTCGTTTTAAAGCAGCATATGAAGCGTTATATTATTGTGGTTTGCGTTCTGGTGAATTGAGAGGACTTACTTGGTATGATTTAGATTTAGATAATAAAGAGTTATCAGTCAATAAGAATGTTACTGTTAATTTGGATGGTAAGAAGTTTGCAGTAACAACTCCTAAGACAAAGAGTAGTTATCGGACTATACCTATGCCTGATATACTTGTTAATGATTTGATCAAGCTAAAAGAAATGCAAGATAATTATTATGGATTCAATAACAATTGGTTTGTGTTTGGAGCATATGAACCTTTGGGAAAATCTGTTTTAAGAGATAGAAAGAATAAAAATTGTAAGTTAGCTGGAGTTAAAGAAATAAGAATTCATGATTTTAGACATAGTTGTGCCTCTCTACTTATCAATAATGGAGCAAATGTAACAATGGTTGCCAACTATTTAGGACATGCAAAGATTGATGAAACATTAAATACTTATTCTCATATGTTTAAAGGTAAGTTAGATGATATAGTTGGAATGATAAATCGTTTGAACAATATGTAGATTTATTGTTCTTTTTTTGTTATAATGTATATAGAAATTTTAACAATAATTTGGTTATTATCTGAAAGATGTTTTAGTCGACATTTTAGTCGACTAAATAAGTGAATTTGTGTGACATTTGATGATTTTAGTCGACATCTAGATTTTTTCGAATCCTTATAAATAAAAGGAAATGCCACTAAGTGGAGTCCAGAAGAACCACCCCCTGAAGAAGCGTAAGGCTTCATTATTTTTCGCTAAACAACAATTAGAAAATCTAGTATAAATAAAACTCTAGCATCAAATTTAAAAACCAAAAATATTTTGTAATAACGACAAAACTAAAAATGTTGTAATTAAAAAATGAATCAAAATTATTGATATGTACAACAAATTATTTTTTACCAATAACTACCAACAAAAAACAATAAAATAAGTTAAAACTAAAAATAGGTGATAAAGTGAAACGAGCACTATTTATTTTAACTTATTTTATTTTATCTATATTTATCATAAACATAAATAAACATGAAGACATAATGACCGTAAGTTATCAGCAGCAAAGTTTATATAGTCAAAACATATACACACTTTCTTTCAATAATTTAAATAGTGAAAAAATCCCCACTTTATTTAACAACGATGAAATAACGATATTGAGTATAAAACCAATAAATTACAAAAGCATAGACCAAGAATTTGTAGTTAAAGGTAGTACAATAAATAAAATATATAATAACTTTATAGAAGAATATACAGATTTGTTAAACGAAAAAGGTTTTACAGAAGAATCAATATACGTCTCACAAAAAGGAGTCGCAATAGAAAAAATAAAAGTATTAACTATAGAAAAAGAATTAATAAATCTAAAATCACAAATAGATTTTGAATACCAAGTATCAAAAGAAGCATAATAAAAATATGACTAATTTAAAAAAATATAATATATTTGTAACAATTACAAGTTTTACAAAATTACTAATAGAAGTATTTATACCATTACTTCTTTTTAAAATTGGTTTTAACTTAAAATACATTTTAATTTTTTACTTAGTACAATTTAGCACAATTCTTATATGTAATATTCCAAGTGCGCATCTAGGTAAAAAAATAACATTCAGAAAACTGATGATAGTAAGTTCAATGATGTTTAGTATCACTTATATATATATTAACTACCTATCTAAATCAATAGAAGAATTAATAATATTTGGCATACTAAATGGAATATATTTAACAACTTATTGGCTAGGAAGACATATTTATGGTATATCAATAATAAAAGAAAAAAAGACAACAGACAATGTAAGTTTGTACATGATATTTGGAATACTTGGCTCACTACCCGCTAGTTACATAGGGGCTTTAATCTTAGAAAAGTTTGGATATTTCACATTATCAATAATAATACTAATACTTTCATTAATAAGTATAATACCACTTTTCAAAATAAAACTAAAAGAAGAAAATAATAAAATTGAATTAAAAAAAATAATCAAAAACTTTCCGGTAAAAAACTATATGTTTCTATTCTTTGAACAACTAAAGTTTTTCACAATAACGCTATTCCCACTATATATATTTATAAACATAAAAGACGAATTGAAATATATTGCAATTACCAACATCATAATAGGTATATCAAGCATAATATATATTTTTTTATTATCAAAACTCATGGATAAAAACAAAAAAAGTTATTTAAAACCTATGTTGATATTTTTATTTATAACATTGCTAATCAAATTAAATGTAGAGTCTAGCACAATTATGCTCATAATAATTTTTATAGAAGGAATAAGCAAATCAGCATTAGATACAATAATTTTAAGAAATACGTATAGTTTCCAAAAAAATTATAATAACATTTCATATATACTATTTATTGAATTAATTTATAGCCTATTTAGAACAATAATACTAATAGTTTACATAACTTTAGACATAGAATTAAAAACCATATTATATATTGGGACCATTTCACTATTAATAAATTCATTTATAGGATATGAGGAAGGAAAAAATGGATACAAAAATAATTGTTAATTCTTTTTTTATATGATAAAATATATTAAGAATAGAAGGGACACAAATGGAAGAAAAAAATAGTAAATACTTTATTGATATAAGAAAAGGAATAGCTAACCCTGAGTGCGTATTCAAAGGTAATAAGTATAGAATTACTATTCTTTCTGATGTCCTAATTCGTTTTGAATATAACGAAAATGGAAAATTTAATGATTATCCTACTTTATTAGCATTAAATAGAAAGTTTGAAAAAGTTCCAAAATTTAATGTAAAACAAGATGAAAAGTTTTTAAATATATCAAACAACTACTTTGTTTTAGAATATGCAAAAGAAAAACCATTTATTTCTTCAAAATTAATGCCAGACGCCAACTTAAGAGTTAGTTTAATAAACACAGATAAGGTTTGGTATGTGAATCATCCGGAAGTGAGAAACTTTAAAGGAACAGCATATAGTCTAGACACTGAAAAAGGACACTTAAAATTATCGAAAGGATTATATTCAACAGACGGTTTTGCCTCAATAGACGATAGTTCTAGACCAGTGTTTATAAGTGATGGATCAGTGAAGAAAAACCCATCTGATGGATTAGATATATACTTATTTATTTATAGAAAAGATTTTGGATTAGCGTTGCAAAGTTATTTTGAATTAACAGGGTATCCTACATTAATACCAAGATATGCTTTAGGTATATGGTGGAATAAAAATGATATATATAAAACACAAGACATATTAGATTTAGTACAGAAGTTCAGTAAAAATAACATGCCAATATCATCAGTGATACTAGGACCACACTGGCATAAAACTAAAGATGAAAAAGGAAATGCAATAAATACAGCATTTACATTTGATGACGAGTTAATACCAAAACCAAAAGACTTAATGGAAAGATTACATAGAGAAAATATATTTGCTGGTGTAAACATAAATACAAAAGATGGAATAAATCCTAGAGAAAGCAAGTATTTAGAAATAGCAAAAGAATTAAATCTTACAAAAAATGAAATAATACCAATAAATGTGTATAATGACAAACTAGTAAAACTATATTTTGATAAATTAATACTGCCGTTAAATGAACTAGGTGTAGATTTATTATGGCTAGATGAAGAGACAAAAGACAAAACAAGTTTATTTATGATAAACCACTATTCATTTATGCACACAAAATATAACACATCTAGAAGAGCATTAATATTATCAAGAAATCCAGGTATCGCTGCCCATAGATATCCAGTGTTATATTCAGGAGACACATTAGTAAGTTGGAAAACACTAAAATTATTGCCACATTTTAATTCTACAGCTTCAAATATTGGCGTATCGTGGTGGAGTCATGACATAGGTGGATATAAAAACGGAACAGAAGATGAAGAATTATATGCAAGATATGTACAATTAGGTACTTATAGTCCAATATTTAGGTTTGCCTCTGATATTGGAAGATATTACAAAAGAGAACCATGGAAATGGGACGTTAAAACACAAAAAATTGTTAAAGACTACATGAATGTAAGGTATAGATTAATACCATACTTATATACAGAAGCATACAAATATAGTAAAACTGGTTCGCCATTAATTCAACCATTATATTACAAATATCCAGAATTATATGATGAACCAATATATAAAAATGAATACTTCTTTGGTTCGGAATTATTTGTTTCGCCGATAACAGAACCAAAAGATTCTGTTATGAAAAGAGTTGTACACAGATTATTTTTACCAAATGGTATGTGGTATGACTTTAAAACAGGAAAAAAGTTTCCTGGCGGAAAAAGATATGTAACATTTTTTAAAGATGAAGACTATCCTGTATTTGCTAAAAGCGGATCAATAATTCCTATGGCAATATTAGACCCAGATCATTTAAATGATTCAAGACCACCTAGAAAACTAGAAATTCAAGTATTCCCTGGAAGAAGTAATGCATATAGGCTATATGAAGACGATGGTGTGAGCGATTTATATGAAGAAGGATATTACATAATTACTAACATTGATTATAACTATCGCGAAAATAACTACACCTTAATTATAAGACCAATAGATGGAAAAAGTGGATTAATACCAGATAAAAGAGATTATAAAATACGTTTTAGAAACACTAAATATGCAGAAGATGTAAAAGTAAATGTTGGTAGACATGAAGTTGAGTTTGAAAAATACATAGATGATGCTGACTTTATAATTGAAGTAAAA
>CALVVN010000037.1 GCA_944363865.1 uncultured Bacilli bacterium | reverse complement strand
CCACCTATTTCGATTAACATTGCGTTTTCACTCATATCTTGATTGTATATTCCGTTTACGTTGCTACCACTTTTTTTGCTGATTCCTCTGCTTATACCAGGGTATTTTTCTTTTATTTTTTCATTTACTGTTGTCGCTAAATTTAAATTACTTTCATACCCTTCATGTTCCATTCCAACAACAAAAAGTATTCTTGCATAACTTTTCCCGTCTTGTTCGTATAGTGTTTTATCAATTGTCGCACTATCTCTATGTATATCTATAAGATATTTAATTGAACTGTATTTATTTAATGCTTGCTCTATATAATATTTGCTTGCAACGTAGCTTTTATTGTATTTTAAACCATTACTAGTTAAATAATCTTTTATGTTAGCTGTTTCTACAATAGCTGGGACGCCATTATCATTCATATATTCTTTCATTACATATGAAGCAATCATTACATTTGGTTTTACACTATAATCCAAAGGATTACTTGAAGAATATTCTTCTGTTTGATGAGAGTTATAAATATAAACAATTGGTTCTTCTACGTTTATTGGATTTGGGTCTTCTATATAGTTTGTTTTTTCATTTTCATAATCAAAGTCATCGTCTTCTATATTTGAAAATACACTTAGATTATCTTTATTTACTATTTTGTTTAATGAACTATAAATCATTTCTTTTGGTTCACTTATTTTAGCACTTAAACTAGAAATTATAATATTATCGTTATTAAGTATGTCTTCTAATAGTAAACTTATTATTCCTTCAGTAGATTGGCTACTATCTTTTAAACACAGTTTCATTGTTGCATTAAATGATAGTAAAAACATAAGTACGTAAAATATTACTTTGATTTTATTACTTCTCTTTTTACTTTTAAACTTTTTCATAACACTCTCCTTTATTAGAATTATAATAAAGTGAAAGTGAAAAATTACACGTTTTATGTCATAAAACTCTATTAATTGCTATACTTAATAAAGTAGATATATTTTCAATCTCTAAATCTATATCTTTGCTAGTAACCACTAAGTCATCTTTTGTTTTAACGCTTAAAAACTCTTTCATGTTTATTATTGTAGGTACCCCTATAGCTATTACTGGTATTTTCAATGTCTTTTTACTTAGTTCCATCATGTTTTTATTAAAAGCGCTCCCTGGGCATATTCCACCTGAAGAGATTTGTATTGTTTTGTTTAATCTTTCTATATTGTTTGCTTTTAGCGAATCAATTACTATTATTAAATTAGCATTAAGTTTTTTTGATAACATTTTTACAAAATCGTATGTGTTTATATTACTAATTGCCTCTACTTCTTTGTATATTTTGTAGACATTATTATCTATATCTATTTTTTCTAATACATTATATCCTAGTGAATCACTCGTAATATTTTTATTTCCTAAACCAACTATTAATATTTTGTCATTTTTTTTGATGTTTAAATACTTTAAAATTGTTTTAATACTACTTTCTAATTCTTTCAAAAGTGTTTCAACACATCCTTCTAATGTAGTATAAAATATGGTTATGTATTTTCCTTGATTTTTTCCTAATTTTTCTGAGTTTTTCTTATCAATATCTATTTCTGATATGCTTATATTTTTATTTTTTCTTATGTTATTTTTAATTTTACTTGAATTAATTAATTTTTCAGCACTTTCAATTATTATTTCATCTTTTTCCATAATAACACACCCTTATTATTATTTTCTATTTTTTATTTGCATTTTATACAGTTTTTTGGTAGAATTATGTTGTACTTAAGGGAGGTGCAATATGGCAAACATAAAAAGTGCTAAGAAAAGAATATTAACTAGTAAGAAAAAAAGTATTTTAAATAATGACTTTAAATCTAGTATGAAAACTGCAATTAAGAAAGTTGAAAAAAGCGTTCAAGAAAATAATGTTGCTGAAGCAACTAAAAACTTCCAAATAGCAACTAAAAGAATTGATAAAGCACAAAAAATAGGTATAATTAAGAAAAACACAGCTAGTAGACAAAAATCTAGATTAGCTAAAAAGATTAATGAAATAAGCGGCAAATAACCGTTTTTTTATTTTAGTTGATAAATAGTTAAATATATAATAAAATATTTAATAGGTGAAAAAATGAATAAAATCTTCAATTTGGTTTTTACTATTATATTATTATGCTTGATATTATTAGTATATTTGAATATAGATAAAATTACTGGTTTTTTTACTAACTTAATGAATAATGAGCATACTATTATTTTAGAAGATAAAAATGCATATGCTAGAAGTTTTGAATATATTAAGTTTCAAAATAATGATGATTTTTATCCAATAGATAATGAAAGTATTTTAAATATTTTTTATAATATTTTAAATAACGGGTATGATGAATTTACGTTTTATTGTCCAAAAGAATATGATAGTTGTATAAGTGATATTAAAGAATTAACTAAAGAAAAAATTACTTTTAGTAAGATTAATGATTATGTTCATTCTTATAACTCTTTTAAAGATTTAAACGTTAGATTATATACTAATGGAAAAGTAGTTGTTTCTGTCATTAAAAATTACTCTAGTAATGAAATAGAAGAACTTAATAAACGTGTAGACGATATTTTATACGAATTAAATATTTCTAGTATTTCTAATACCACTGATAAAATTAGAAGTATTCATAATTATATTATTAAAAATGTAGAGTATGATGAAGAAATGGCTAGCACAGATACTAGTAGTTATAGATCTAATACCGCTTATGGTGCTTTAGTTCAAGGTTATGCTATTTGTACAGGATATTCTGATGCGATGGGGTTATTTTTAGATAAGTTAAATATTCCTAATATAAAGATTTCAAGTGATGAACATGTTTGGAATTTGGTTTTTATAGATGGCGAATGGCTTCATTTAGACTTAACTTGGAATGATACTAATAATCCTAAATATCAATCTTCTTATTTTTTAGTAGATACAAATAAATTATTGGAACTAGACCCTGAAGAGCATGTATTCGATGAAGAGTTTTATCTAGAAGCATAGTAAAAGAAGTTATTCTATGTACAAAATAACTTCTTTTATTGTATCATCAAAGTTTTCAATATCTACATTAAACCACTTTATATCTTTCATTTGATTATTATACCAGGTATATTGTCTTTTTAAGTATTTTCTTGTATTACTTTTTATTTTTTCTATTGCTTCGTCTAATGATATCTTTTTTTCAAAGTATGGAATTAATTCTTTACAGCCTATTATTTGATCAAGTTTAGGATAGTTATTTTTATATAAGTTTTCTACTTCTTCTATAAGGCCTTCTTTTATCATTTCGTCTACTCTATTATTGACTTGTCTTTTTAATGTTTCTCTATCAGTTGTTAACCCAACAAATTTAAAGTTATATTTTTTTTCATTTTTATTTGTTTTACTATTTATTATTTTACCAGTTTTCTCATAATAATTTAAGAATCTAACTAATCTCTTTCTATTGTTTACGTGAATGTTATTTTTTGGATAAATTATATCAACCTTATTTTTTAATTCTTCGTTACTTAATTCGCTATAACAGTTGTTGGCTTCTTGTTCTTCTTCTAATTCATAATCATATAGTAACGCCTTTAAGTATAGACCAGAGCCTCCTACTATAATTATGTTTTTACCTTTTTCTAACAGTTCATCTAATATTTTTCTACCTTCTTTTTGAAAATCATAAATTGTACTTTTTTCTTTTAAACTCTTTGTACTTAACATGTGGTGTTTTATATTTTCCATTTCTTCTTTTTTAATTTTTGCTGATGCAATGTTTACTTCTTTATATATTTGTACAGAATCAGCATTGATTACTTCTGCATTTAACTCTTTTGCTAGTTCTATGCTTAATTTTGTTTTTCCAATACCTGTCGGTCCGACTATTACTAATATCATACTACCCTCTTAAATAGTTTTTCTAACTCGTATTTAGTATATTTTATAATTGTTGGTCTTCCATGAGGACAAGTGTATGGAAATTCGCACATAAATAATCTTTTAAGCAGTTCTTCTTGTTCGTTATAACTTATATTTGTATTAGCTTTAACACTCATTTTACATGCTAGTGTCATGGCTAACTTATCGTTAAATTTAACTCTATCAAATTTTTCATTATAGTTTATTATTAAATCTATTATTTTTCTTATGCTTTCTTCTTCATATCCTGATTTTAACCACGTTGGATGTTCAGTAACTCTTAAAGTATTTATTCCAAACTCTTCAAATGCTATTCCTAAGTCATTAAGTAATTTTTTGTGCATCATAACTGTATTATATTCGTTTAATGGTAGTTCTATATTTATCGGGATTAACATTGAGGTTGTGCTTGTTTTCTCTTGTTTTAATTTTTCTAAATATCGTTCATAATTAATTCTTTCATTTGCTGCATGTATGTCTACCATATATACATTTTCTTCATCATTTGCAAATAGATATGTTCCTAAAGCTAACCCAACTGCATGTATAATTACTTCGTCTTTATTGTATTCGTTAGTTTGTTCATATTTTTCAAAATCTATTGCTTCTTGCTCTACATATGTGTAGTTTTCTATTTCTTCTTCTATTTTAAATGTTTTTTTTGCTTCTACTGGTCTTTCATAATTGATTTCCTCTTTAACTGAGTGTTCTACAATGTACCTATTATCTACCTTATATAGTTTATCTTTAATAATTCTAAATAATAATTCTTCTAATGTGTCAATTTTACTAAACTTTATATCTTGTTTTGTTGGATGAATATTTACATCTATAAGTGTAGGATCTGTATTTATATTTAAAATTACTATTGGATACTTATTTTCAGCCAAAACTGTATGATATGCCTCTTTAATTATTTTATTTACATATGAATTTTCAACTATTCTTGAATTTACTAATGTAATCATTGAGTTTTTGTTACTTTTATTTATATTTATGTTACTTATATATCCATTTATTTCATAATCAAGGTTTTCGCCTTTTACTTCTAACATGTTTTTACTGACATTGTAACCGTATATTTCATGTATAACTTTAAGCAAGTTTCCACTGCCTGATGTTCTTAATACTAGCCTATTATCGCTATATAATGAAAATGATATATGCGGATTTGCTAATGAAAGTTTTTCCACTAATGACACAACATTATTTAGTTCTGTTATCATGCTTTTTAAAAACTTTAATCTAGCTGGTGTATTATAAAACAAGTTTTTAACGCTAACTGTAGTTCCTTTATTCCAGTTACCTTTTTCACTAGAGATAAGTTTTCCGCCTTTTATATATACTTTTGTGCCTTCTAAACCATTATTTGTCGTTAATGTAACTTCACTAACACTTGCGATACTTGCTAATGCTTCCCCTCTAAAACCTAATGTATTTATGAAAAACAAATCATTTTCTGTTTTAATTTTACTAGTCGCGTGAGGAGTAAAAGCTAATATAGCGTCTTCTTCGTCCATTCCTTCGCCATTATCTGTCACTTTAATTTCTTTTGTACCTGCCCCTTGTAATTCGATTTTTATTTCATTACTTTTGGCATCTATACTATTTTCCACTAACTCTTTGACTACGCTTGATATTCTTTCAACTACTTCACCTGCAGCGATTTTATTTGAAAGGATTTCATCCATTATTTTAATACGTCCCATAAAAAATCGCCTCCTTTTATATCATTTTGTTTCTTAAACTTATTATATCTTCATCTAGCGTGTATATCACTATGTTGGCTTTACTAGGTATTTTGATAAAACCTAGACCATTAATTACTACATCAGTCTTACCATCTACTATTATGTTCTTTTTTGGCAGACTCTTTAAGTCATCTTTTGTACTTATTTTTACTTTTTGAAACTTCATATTATTATTCATATAAAATATTAAACTTATTTTATCTTTTCCAACATTATCTATCCTTAGTAAGTCGCTTACTATTACTGTAAAACCACTTTTAGTTTGTAATATTTTCGGCTTGATTTCTTTTTTTGGAATTATTTCTTTTATTTTATCTATTGTTATGTAATTATATATAGAGTTTTTTTCAATAAATCCTGGTGTGTCTATTATAGATAATTTATTATTTATCTGTATTTTTATATATTCTGTAGTTGTATTTGGTAATACGCTTGTTGTAATATTACCACTTCTACCTATACTACTTACTAGTGCATTTATGAATGTGCTTTTTCCACTATTAGTTTGTCCTACTACGTAATATGTTTTTGGATTTTTATCTAATTGTTTGAAAAGTAAATCAATATTATATTTTTTAACGCTACTTATAACTGCGACGTTACTCTTTGTTTTAAAGTTTTCTTTAAAGTATTTTACTATTTTTTTATCTTTTACACTTTTAGGTAATATGTCTTTTTTAGTTAGTAAAATTATATCGTCTTCCTCTAGATATGAAATATATTCTTTGTTTATATTACTTAGATTTAATAAATCAATTAAATATATAATTCCGCATTGCGAATTTCTTATATTTTTTATCATACTTAAAAAATCTTTTTTTATTTCTATTACATCTAACTTTCCATAATGTTTAATTTTAAAGCATCTTTCACAATATTTTGATTTTTCGTATACTTCTTTTTTTACATACCCTTCCATACTTGGATAAGTGTATTGTAATAATGCACCACAACCAATACACTTTTTATTCATAATATTTTCCTCTTTCAAACATGTCTTTTTTTTCTAATTTTTTTATTATCATTTTTTCAATTATTCTATTAAAATTAGTGGTTATTCCGTCTTTTTTGCTCATTGGATTAACTAATATACTTGTAATTTGCATTCTATTTGCACCTAAGATATCTGTTAAGAATTGGTCTCCAACGGCAGCAACTTCTTCTGGTTTATAACTAAATGTTTTTAGTATTTTTATATATTTGCTTTTTCTAGGTTTCATACTAAATGCAGCAGCATCTAACTCAAGTTCATTTTTAAATGGTTCTATTCTTTTTTTAGGAGAATTTGACATGATGATTAGATGGAATCCACTTTCTTTTAATTCATATAAAAAGTTTTTTAATTGCCTAGTTGGTTTACCAACGTTTACTGGGGCAAGTGTGTTATCTAAATCAAGTAGTATACATTTAATTCCTTTTTTCTTTAGTTTTTTATAGTTTATATCAAATATACTTTTACAATAAATATCTGGTCTAAAGTTTTCTATCATTTTTACTCCTTAATATTTTAGTCTTTCTTCATATTCAAATTCATAATCTAATATTTTTACTATGTCGCCTTCTCTTGCTCCAAGTTCTTTCAATTTTTCGTCTACTCCCATGCGTTTTAGTTTTCGTGCGAATTTTAACGTTGCTTCATCGCTATTAAATTTTGTCATTCTAAGTAAATCTTCTAGTTTTTTACCTTTTATCTCCCAAGTATTTTCATTTATTTTTGTTATTTCATACGGCTTTTCATTTTTAAATTCATATAATACATAACTTTCAAATTCTAAATTATTGTATGTCTCGTCGTCCTTATGCTCTTTTACCAATTCTAATAATTTATACTTAAGGTTATCTATATTTTCATTTGTTACAGCACTTATAGGGATTATTTCAATGTCTTTTATTTTTTTCTTGAAGTCTTCTAAGTTACTCTTTGAATCTGGCATGTCCATTTTATTTGCTATGATTAATCTTGGTTTGTTGTAAAGTTTTTCGCTATATTTTTTTAGTTCATTTTCTACAGTTATATAGCTTTCATATGGTTCATACTCAGTGCCTGACATATCTACAACGTGGGCTATTATTTTTGTTCTTGTCGCATGTTTTAAAAACTTATCCCCTAAGCCAATTCCATCACTCGCACCTTCTATTAATCCTGGTAAATCTGCTACTATATATGAATCTTCATTAATTTTTACTACTCCTAAATTAGGATTTAATGTTGTAAAATGATAACTCGCAACTTTTGCATTAGCGCGACTAATTGCATTTATTATGCTGCTTTTTCCTACAGATGGCATCCCTATTAAACCTACATCAGCAAGTAATTTTAGTTCACATTTTATTGTTCTTTCTTCTCCAGGAAGACCATATTCGCTAGTAAGAGGCGCTTTATTTTCATTTGATTTAAAAGCAGCATTTCCTTTTCCACCACGACCACCAGTAGCAATAATAAACTCTTCTTTATCTTTTGTTATATCACATATTATTAATCCGCTTTCTTCATCTGTTACAGTTGTACCTATAGGTACTTTTATATATACATCTTCGCCTTTTGAACCGGTTTTGTTAGAACCTTTACCATTTTCGCCTTTATTACCTTTTATTAATTTTTTGTATCTCAAATCAATTAATGTTTTAAGTCCTTCATCTCCTACGAATATTATGTTTCCACCTTTTCCACCAGTTCCACCATCAGGGCCTCCCATTTCTACAAACTTTTCATGGCGAAAAGAAGTGCAACCATCTCCACCTTTTCCTGCAATTACTTTTAGTATGACTTCATCAATAAACATAATACTCACTTCCTATGTTTATTTTATCATATTTAACTTCTATTTACCATTAAAAGAAAAATCAAAGCCAAACTTTGATTATCTATTAGTTTATTTTAATTTGATTTTAATTCATTTTCATATAATGTTTTATATGTGCTGCACCTTTTTAATAATTCGTTATGAGATCCTGTGTCTATTATTTTGCCTTCATCAACAACCATTATTTTGTTACAATCTTTAATTGTAGATAATCTATGCGCTACTAAAATGGTTGTATATTCATTGCTAATATTATTTATTGCTGTTTGAACTAATGATTGTGTTTCATTATCAAGCGCGCTAGTAGCCTCATCAAATAAAATTATTTTACTCTTTTTTAAAAGTGCTCTCGCAATTGCTAATCTTTGTCTTTCTCCACCACTTAAATTAATTCCGCCTTCGCCTACCAAAGTATTATATTTTTTTGGAAGTGTCATTATAAAATCATGGATTTCGCATATTTTACATACGTTTTCTATTTGTTTTTGTGTTGCATCTTGGTTTACCATAATTAAGTTTTCTTTAATTGTAGTATTAAATATATATGGATTTTGACTAATAACTGCTATATTTTTTCTTAAAGTATATTTATCAAAGTCATTTATATCATAATCATCTATTAATATTTTTCCTTTTCTATTTTCAAACATTTTAGCAATTAAATTTATAATTGTGCTTTTACCACTTCCGCTTTTTCCTACAATTGCAATAGTATCTTTAGGCATAATTGTAAAATTAATATTTTTTAAAATATTATTATTTTTTTTATAAGAAAAATTAACATTTTTAAACTGTATTTTTCCATCTAAAGTTTCTATCCTTAATGTTCCATATTTTTCTTTAGAATATTTCTTTCCATCAATTATTTCAAATATTCTACTAGCAGCTAATGAAAATTCTCTAATTTGTTTTTCACACCAAGCCAAACTAATAATACTTGCAAATAATCTTGTCCTATACATAAATATTATTGTAACAACTGACATTGGAATTGAATCAAATTTATATAAATATATACTTAATATTAAAATAGTAGTAGCAAATAAGTTCATGCATAAATTTCTTAAAAAATAGTAATTCATATCCTTATTTATCATTGTTTTTGTCATCGAGTTTACTTTTTCAATACTATTAATTGTTTTTAATTTAAAATATGTCGATAAATCTAAAAGTTTAATATCTCTAATCCCTCTAATCGTTTCATTTATCAAGCCGACATTTTTTTCTTCCTCTTCAGAAAGTTTTTTTCTATTCTCAGTATAAATCAGCATCGCCTTTTTTTCAATTATGTATATTAAAATTGTGCCAAGAAGTGTAATTATACCGAGTATAAAATTTAAATAAGATACATAAAATATTACAAATATATTAGAAAGAATATCTGTTAATGCTGCCCGTACTGAATTAAAAGCATTAAAAATTAATAAAGGATCATTATTAATTCTTGATAAAAAAGTACCGGAAGATTCATTATTAATATATTTTGTCTTTATATCTAAAAATGAATTTATTAAATCTTTCCTAATATCTGTACAAACTTTATTTTGAATAATAATATATAATCTATTTAAAAATATTTCAAATAAAGATGCAACTATAGAAATAATTAATAAAATGATACAAATAATCATCCCTTTATTTAAATTATTATTTATTACTTCTTCTAAAGCATATCCACCAAGTGCAGGTGAAAAAGTATAACTTGCCGATATTAATATACTAAAAAGTATAAAAAAAACCAAATGCCATTTAACTTTCATAAAATACGGTGCGCATTTTTTAATATAATACATATTATTCTTTTTCATATTTTACCACTATTATAATAATATCATTTTAATACTTTAATGTCCACTTATGAAACATTATTATTTTTTATAAACTCTCTTAGCATTTTAACTAATGCTCTTTTTTCAATTCTTGATACATAACTTCTAGATATTTTCATTTCTTTTGCTATTTCTTTTTGAGTTTTTACTTCTTTATTTAATAAACCATATCTATTTATAATTACTTGTTTTTCTCTTTCGCTTAAACAATCTATGTAATTTTTAAGTAAAATTATGTTTTCTTTTACATATAATTCTTCACTTGCTTCTGTTCCATTTTCTTTTAATATATCTAAAAATGTTATTTCATTGCCATCTTTGTCAATACCTATTGAATCATCTAAACTTACATTATTTTGATTTTTTTTATTGCTTCTAATATACATTAATATCTCGTTTTCAATACATCTTGCTGAATATGTAGTTATTCTTACATCTTTATTTTCTTTGTATGAATCTATACCTTTAATTAAACCTATGGTTCCAATACTTATTAAGTCATCAGAGTCTTCTTTAAAGTTTTCAAACTTCTTTACTATATGCGCTACTAAACGTAAGTTGTGTTCTATAAGTATGCTTCTTGCGTTTTTATCTCCGTTCATCATAAGTTTTATATATTTTTCTTCTTCTTCTTTTGATAATGGTTCTGGAAATACATTTATTGAATACGAAGTAGTAAATATCTTTATATTTTTTAAAAAATTCAATATTTTATTTAACATTTTTTCACCTGTTAAATATTATTCAATTTGTTTTATTCTATGAAAAAAGCCATATTTAATTATGACTTTTTACTATCATTTTAACTAATACGTTTTTATCTTCTGTATATGATTCGTAAGTTGGATTTGTAACCTCACTAATTGTTGCAAGTAATTCACTTTCTATAGTCTTTTTGTTTTTATTTATAACGTTCGTTGTTTCTTCATCATCACTAATGAATTCTATATTGATTCTATCACTTACATTGTAACCTGCATTTTTTCTAAATACTTGGCATTCTCTTATTATGTCTCTCAATAATCCTTCTTCTTTTAGGTCTTTAGTGATTTCTATATTTAATCCTACTGTTAAATCATATTCGCTTGATAATCTTATTGTTTCTTTTTCTTTATAATTTATTATTATTAAATCTTGATCTAATTTGTAACCATCAATTTCAATTTGACCAGTTTCTTTTAACTGATTAATTAAATCTTGGTTATCTTTGTTTTGTTCAATTAAATCTTTAACTTTATTTACTTCACTTTTAAATGTCATTCCTGCATTTTTAAAGTTCAATGTCATATATTCATCTTTTAAACTATCAAAGTTATCTAATACTTTAAGTTCTTTAATATTGAGTTCGCTTTTTATAATGTCTTCATATTTTTTCACATTTTCATTATAATTCTTACTTTCTAAATATATTGTACTGAGTGGCTGTCTAACTTTTATAGTGTTTTCGTTTCTTATTTTTAGACCTATAGTTATGATATTTCTGGCGTAGTTTGTATAATCTTTTATTTCTTCTTCTATCATATACTCGCTAATTGTTGGCCAATTACTCAAATGCACTGAACTAGCCACATTTTTATCGTATACTTTAATTAGATTTTGCCATATATATTCTGTCATAAATGGAATTATAGGCGCCATTAGTAAAGTCGCGGTTTTAATTGAATTAAATAGCACATAATATGCAATTTTTTTGTCAATATCATCTTCACTTTTCCAGTATCTTCTTCTATTTACTCTTATGTAAAAGTTAGATACGTCATCTACATATTTTTCAAAGTTATCACATACATCTTTAGAACTATAATTTTCCATTGCTTTTGTACTAGATGTAATAAAATCATCTGTTATTTTTACTAACCATTTATCTATTGTTGTTAATTGGTCTAATGATGGTGTAAAATCTGTTAAATCAATTTTATCTATACTAGCATAAGTGTTAAAGAATATTACCATATTCCATAATGACATTAATTTTCTTTTTGCTTCGTCTCCTAGATTAAATCCAAATCTAACGTTATTTACTGGGTTA
>CALVVN010000036.1 GCA_944363865.1 uncultured Bacilli bacterium | reverse complement strand
AGTATGTGTTGTCGTTTAAGACTTGATTTAAGAGAATTAAGAAAAAAATCAGGTGGTTATTTTGGAAGTGGTGAGTCTACTGGATCTGTTGGCGTTGTTACAATCAATATGCCAAGAATTGCTTATTTGGCTAAGGATGAAAAAGATTTTTATGAAAGATTAGAAAAATTGATGAATATCTCTGCTAGAAGTTTAAAGGTTAAGAGAAATGTTATAACTAAATTGCTTGATGAAGGATTGTACCCTTATACTAAAAGATATTTAGGCACTTTTAATAATCATTTTTCAACTATAGGTTTAGTAGGTATGAATGAAGCTTGCTTAAATGCTAAATGGATAAAAGAAGATTTGACGCATGAAAAAGCACAAAAATTTACTAAAGATGTTCTTAATTTTATGAGAGAGAAACTTTCTGATTATCAAGAAGAATATGGTGACTTGTATAATTTGGAAGCAACGCCAGCAGAAAGTACTTCCTATCGTCTAGCCAAAAAAGATAAAAGCTTGTATCCTGAAATTATTACTGCTTCTGATGATGTTACACCTTACTACACTAATAGTTCTCATTTACCAGTTGGATTCACTAGTGATATTTTCGAAGCTTTGGATATTCAAGATGAACTTCAAACTTTATACACATCAGGTACTGTTTTCCATGCGTTCTTGGGTGAAAGATTGCCTGATTGGAAAGCTGCAGCTAATTTAGTTAGGAAAATAGCTGAAAATTATAAATTACCTTACTATACTTTAAGTCCTACTTATTCAATTTGTAAAAAACATGGATATTTTGCTGGAGAAGTATTTAAATGTCCTGTTTGTGATAGTGAAACAGAAGTTTATAGTAGAATTACTGGTTACTATAGACCTGTTAAAAACTGGAATGATGGTAAAGCTAAAGAATATAAGATGCGTAAACTTTATGATGTTAATTGTTCTAAAGAACCACATTCAAAAAAAGTTCAAGATGGAATATTACTTTTTGGAACTAAAACTTGCCCTAATTGTAAAATGGCTAAAAAAGTGTTAGATGATGCTAAAGTTGATTATGAATACGTTGATGCTGAAAAAGATGCTGATTTAAGTTTGTCTTATGGAGTTAAACAAGCCCCTACTTTAGTGGTTATAAAAAATGGTGAAGTAGAGTTAATTAAAAATATTTCTAATATTAAAAAATTTGTTAATGAAAATGTGGTTTGTCATGTATGACGCAATTGTAATTGGAGCAGGGCCAGCTGGGTTAACAGCTGGCATCTATTTAGCTCGTGGTGGTGCAAAGACTTTAATAATTGAAAAGGAAAGTATTGGTGGACAAATTGCTTCTTCTCCTTTAGTTGAAAATTATCCTGGTTATAAAAGTATCAGTGGCAGTGAACTTACTGATATGTTTTATGATCAAGTTGTTAATTTAGGTGTAGATATTGAAATTGGCGAAGTTAAGTCAATAGAAGATAGAAAAATAAAAAAAGTTTTTGTCGATGATAATGTTTATGAGACAAAAACTATTATAATTGCTACTGGTGTGAAACATAGGAAATTAAATCTAGATGGTGAAGATGGATTTATTGGTTCAGGCATTCATTTTTGCGCTACTTGTGATGGCACTTTTTATAAAAACAAGGATGTTGCTGTAGTAGGAGGCGCTAATAGTGCAGTTATTAATTCGATTTATCTTTCTTCTTTATGCAATAAAGTGTATTTAATTTATAGAGGAAAAGATTTGCAATGTGAAGAAAAATTAAAAGAAAAAGTTCTTAATTTGCAAAATGTTGAAATATTGCTTAATTCTAATGTTATTAAATATTTAGGTGTTGATAAGTTAGAAAAAATAGTTGTTAAAGATAAAATTTGTGAAAAAGAAATTAAGGTTGATGGGCTATTTTTGTCTATTGGCATGGATCCTGAAACTAGTATAAAATTAAATTTAAATAAAACTGATAATAATTATTACGATAGTGTTGACACATTAACTAATTTACCAGGTATTTTTGTTGCTGGTGATTGTAGAAATAAAGAAGTAAGACAGGTAACTACGGCTGTGAGTGATGGAACTGTTGCAGCAGTCAATGCTTTAAATTATTTAAAAAATTAAAAAATGCCAATAACTTGGCATTTTTTAATCAATGTTTATTAGTTTTTTTGTTTCTTTTTCTTCAACTTTTGGAATGACAATTTTTAAAGTTCCGTTTTTAAATTCTGCTTTTGTTTTTTCAGTGTCTACGTTACCAACATAAAATTGTCTCTTTATTTGTCCATAAGTTCTTTCTCTTCTAATGTAATTTTTATCTTTTTCTTCTTTGTCTTCTCCTTTAGTAGCTTCTACTGTAAGGTAACCATCGTTTATGTCGATTGATATATCATCTTTGTTAAATCCTGGTACATCCATCTCAACATGATATTTGTTATCTTTTTCGTAGATATCACATTTCATTGCATTATTTCTTCTTTCATCTAAAAGGTCATCAAAGAAATTATCAAGATAAAATCTTCCTGGCAATAAACTCATATCTATCCCTCCTTACATTATAAATATAACACTATTTTTAGCACTTGTCAACATTGAGTGCTAATTTTTTTTTTATTTTACGTTTTTATTTTATTCAAAAAAAAGAAAACTATTTTTCAAAAAAGTCTCCTAACTTTATTTCTAACTTATCCGCTATTAATTTAAGTGTCTCAATTGATATAGTTGCCCTTACTTTAGATGATTCTAAATTTTTAATATAACCATATGATAAATTGCATAGTTCTGCTAATTCTTCACCTGTTAGTCCTTTTTGTTTTCTGAACTTTTGTATATTCTTTCCAACTATTGTATATATATTTCTAGTTTTGGGCTTTTCTTTGATATATACCATTGCATTTCACCTATTTAATTTTCTCATAATTTTAACATTATTTTGGTCACTTG
>CALVVN010000035.1 GCA_944363865.1 uncultured Bacilli bacterium | reverse complement strand
GTTCAATTGGTTCACTACCATAAAGTAGATTAGCAATAGATTTTTTTAAATGATCAAAACCATTATCGGAAATATACTTATCAATTATATAATGTTTATTCCCCCAAATAATCATTGCCCAAAGTTTACTTATATATTCATAGAATTCATCTTCATCCATATTAATAATCTTTTCATAAGTATAACTTCTATAAAAGTTTTCTCTTTCATTTCTTTCATTTAAATCACTTAAACTCTGCGTTTTGCTTAAATCCGAAAAATATTTGTTTAAAGATTTATATAATATTTCTTTGTTCATTAAAATACCTCTTTTCTTATAATAATACTATAACACAAAAAGCATTTATAAAGAATACAAAATTTATAATAAATTAATTAATTCTTCAGCACTTGCGTTACCATTAAATTCTGAAAGCACCATTTCTTTCATTTTGTTATATACAAAATTATATATATCTTCTTCTGATACAACATCGATTAACCTAACACTTGCATACAAAGAAATTTCTTTAGCAATTTCTGTGAAAATACTATTTCTTACAACATTACCATATTTATCGCAAATATCTTTTTCAGCTTTGATTATTCCTAAAACTAAGTGTTTCTCACTAGAAAAAGCACGCCATGTTAAATTTCTTATTCTTTCTGGATTTTTTATAACAAACCTTGTTAATTCATATTTATCATCTAATCTTTCATCAACAGTTAGTGCTACTCTATAAAAACATCTAGATAAAACCCCAAAAAATACACCTCTTCTATTTCCTTGGGCATATACCCAATGATTTAAAAATGTAGAATTAGATTTTACTGGCATTGCTTGAATAGCAACTTTATAAAATTTTTCAAAATTTAACCATGCCCAAAATCTTTCATCAGAAAGAATATATGGTGGTAAATCTTTTAAATTTTCATAAAGAATTATAGAGTTTTGAAAATCAACCTCAGAATAGTCACCAGTAGGACTCACCTTTAATTCAAAATCATTAATTTTTTGTTTCTTTTCTATATATAATTTTCCATCATAAATTTCTCGAATCCATTGTGAATCATTTTTGTTTGTTTTTAAATAATTATTAGCTGTTAAAGCATTAGCTTTTAAAGTAGATAATGCTTCATCTGTCATAAAACAAATATTTATTTTATTATTCATTGTCATCATCTCCTTTGTATATGTTTGCAATAGTTAACCGATTCAAATCATCTATTGCTGAAGTTGTAGAACTATTCATTAATTTTTGAGATACTTCCACTACATCTAAATCTCTAAACATTTCTTCAGTTAATTCTTCATTATAAATTTTTTTATATGCATGTCTTATTGAATCAAGCCATCTATAATTAAATGATATTTCATCTAATGAAACTTCTTCATAAATAATTTGGTCTTTAATTTCTTGTAAAACATAGACTAAAGCGGGGATAGCAAGAATGGAAAAGAAAAGGCATTGAAAATTATCATTATTTTTCATATTATCATACAAACTATATTGATTAGTTGGCATATGAATTTCTATAGTTTTCGTTCCCTCATTAATCTTTATAACATCGGTTACAAATTCATCTTTTATAATTCTGAATATAGAAGAAACTTTCTTATCTTTACTTTCGTCATATTCAATATTAGTAACATAACCATCATCAATTGCTAAAATGTCATATTTTTCAATTTGAAATTCATATCCTTGATAATCATCTAAAAAATCATCGTTAATATAAGAAAAATTTTTAGTGGCATATAGAAAGCACGAAATAACCACTTTTTCACTTAAACTAGATAAAGGAACTTTAATATCTTTAGGAAATATAGAAACATCATAACTTTTTCTAAAAACTGTTGATGAACATTCTATGATAACTACAGCATTTATAGTTCCATCTTTCAAAAGGCTAATTAACGATTCATTATCTAATTCTATATGAGCATTTTTTAATACGAGATAATCTTTATCTTCAGAAGCATCAGAATCTTCATAAACCAATCCAAACCTAGAGTTCTTAAAACAACTAACATTTTTAGAATTGTTTAATGTTGGATATGGAAATATCTTTTTACCTATTTGCATAAATCTTCACCTCAAATCGATAATATTCTCTAACATTTGTAGTTAATTCCATTTTATATTTAACGCCATCTATTAATTTTATATTTTTAATTTTACCATTATCTAGATTTGCTTTTTCACCATTTATTGTGCAATCAAGTACTTCAACTGAATATTTTGTTTTTGAATCATCAAAATAGTGTATTGACAATTCACAATCGTTTTCTGTATATAATGATGTAAATGAAATAATAATTTTTCCGCTATTTTTATCTGGCATTAAAAGTCTATATTGCATTCCACTTAATTCTTTATGAGTCATAATTTCATTATCTGAGTCTTCATTTTTATATCCTGTTTCATTTGGAGTATCATGTATATCTGAACCGCCAGAATGATTATGTCCTTCTGGTATTGATGCACCTTCTCCTTCATCAGTATAATCGCCAATATCTGGAAATAAAGCATTCCCATCATCATCAGGTCTAATTCCAATTTTATCTTTTACTTTAGTTTTTAACTTTTTTGTTATAACTGGTTGTTCTATTATTACATCTGTATTACCCATTGAATCATCATCTTCATCAATCCCCGGCAAATATTCACTTGCTCCTTCTATATCTGTTTCATTATTTTCGCTAGAAGATAATTTTTCTTTTGCATAATTAATAATAGTATCCCTTAATTCATTAATTATATTTTTTAATTCACTTCTTAAATCTGTATCGTCTACTCTATTAATTTCCCAATCTGTATGTTGCGGATTTTCTATTTCCCTTAAATAACTATTTAAATTATTATCACCTATAATGCACATTGCAGAACAAGGAACATTAGATATATTTTTATAAGTTTTAATTTTCATAAATGGATATCTAACCATTACACAATTGTTTGTTGCTAATGTTGATTCTTCTTTATTAAATTTTTTCAAGAATATATCTACAGAACCATATCCACCAATATCAAAAGTATCGTGATAAACACTACTATCACTTAATAACAAATATTGAGATTTTAAATTGCTGTAACTACTTTTAGAAATATAGTCATTATTATCAATTATTTCTGAAAGTGTGTTTTTATTTATAAATAAATCATCAACTATTACCTCAAATTCTTCATAATAAATAGCAACCATAAAACTATCAAGTATTTTAGTAATTAAATCTTTTTTCCAATTTTCCTTTTGTCTAAAACCTAAAATATAAATATCTGTTCCAGGAGTAATCCTACTAAAACTTTTATCAAGTCTTAATTTTCCTAAAATTGGAGTATTCTTTTTATCATTTCCATAATATCCGATTCCTTGTGTTTTTTCATCAGTATCTTTGTGTCTAGTAGAGCATAACTTACATATACCTAAATATCCTTCTTCTCCAGCGAAATTTAGAGTTGAATAAAATACAGTATTAATTGAACTTGCTACAAATGATGCAAATTTTCCTATTCCTTTAGATCCACCTTTAGATCCACTCTTATCACTAATTCCACTTCCCTTAGTAAGAAGATAAAAAGGGCTACTATCATTATCAGTAATTCCAACTAAACCAGTGGTATTGAAGTCACTAATCCTTAAGCAATGGATCATTTCATTGTTTAATTGTTTTTTTATGTCTTCTAAAACATCATATATTTTTTTGTTATTTTTTCTATAATCTAGACATAAATCAACTTCTTCTTCAATACTATCTATTCCTGGAATATCCTCCTTTTTTATATCAAAAGTTTTAAATTCAATCCTAGCAGTTTTACCCTTTAACTTCGCATCGATTGAATTTTGACATGATTCTCTAGCTAGTGATGCAATTGGATCTTTAGCAAATGTCTCCATATCTGGCGTTTCTATACCTTGATCAGATCCATAATTATTTCCTGGAAAACGCCATTTTTCTTCTTCATTATTAAACATAATTTGACCTCCTAATTTCAAAATCTACATTTATATATGTATTACTTATATTTTTTATTTCATAATATTCTGGAAAATATGTTCTTAATATTCCTATTAACATATATTTATTCCATGAATAATTTATTTTTGGAAATAAAGTATAATCTCTCATATTCTTTGTATCCAAGACTTTATATTTATCTAATAAAATATTAATTATTCTATTTATTTCTTCTAATTCCGAATTACTAATATTAAATTTTTCTTTTTTCACCATTGTATAAGCATTTATTTGAACAAATTCATCACTTATATCTTCCATAAACTGTAAATAATTATATATATTACCTATATTCATTTTGCTTATAAAAGCGTCAACATCTTTTTTATTAAATGAATCTAGTCCATCAACATACTTCTTTATCACTGTATATCTATTATCAATATCACTTGCATGCAAACTTATAAATGGTCTTTTATAAAAATATTGTGGGAATAAAACTTTTAATAGTGAAAATAACTCAAAGGCTCCATTTGTTAAATTTAATTCAGCAAATAAATCTTTTCTTTGTAATTTTAATTGAGCATATATTTTCTTGGCAGATAGTATATCAACATTCAACTTTTCAAACAAAGAATCTACAAACTCTTTTAATTTTGTAATAGTATCTTCATTAATTTTCAATTTGTTTAAATATATAAATTCTTTTGAAGATATAAAAATCAAACCTTTGTCTACTTCATTATATAATACACTATATAATGTATAATCCTTTAAACCCGGAAAATGATTTCTTAAATCATCCAGAGTAAATTCTTTATCAAATGATTTCATGAGATTAATTAATTCATCTGTCGGAGTTAAATTACTATTACCATTTTCTATATAATCTCTATTAGATGTCATTCCCTTTGGAAGCTTTTTATCTAGACATCCTTTTAAGTAATAATGATTATTAATCCCTAATTTATTTAATTCATTTTTAAACTTTTCATAAATGCTTCTGTAATAAACAAAGTTATGTTCTGAAATATAATTTAATATTTCATCAATTAAGTATTTTGGCAAAAGAGCACAGTATTTCTCATTTAAATATGTTCCCCTATCTATTAAAATAAATCCTCTTCTAGATATGATTGCTTCAAGCGAATGCTGTGATGGAACATCTAAATCATCATACCTATTTTTGATGATACTTTTAAATTTATTATAATCATCATCATTACCAGTTCTAAAACCATCAGTGAAAAACTCATCAATAACACTCATGTATAAATTACTAAGACTATATCCTTTTTTTAAATACACTTTTCCATCAATTAATTTATAATGATATTTAAAAATACTTAATATAAATTCATTTGTTAAGTCAGGATTATATTTTTGAACAATACCTAAAGTATTAATAGTTTCATCAACCAGTTGCACTATATCACATTCTTTAATATTATAAATTAATTGATATTTTGCATCATACCTTATTATTCCTCGAGAACATTCATACAAGATAAATATTTTATAACAAATGTTTTTCTCATATAAATTATAAAACTGATTTGTAGTGACATATTTTTTGTTTCCTTTTAATTTCTTAAAATAAGCTATTAATAAATAATCAATATCACCAGAGTTATTTGCAATATATGCTTTGATTTTAGCTTCTATTTGTCTTACTCTTTCCCTAGTTAAATCATATAATTCACCAATTTCACTCAATGTATAAATTTTATTGTTTTTATAGCCTCCGCGTTTTATCAAAATTTCTATATTTTTAGGCTTTATCGATGAGAAAAAGTCATTTATAACTTTTATTGGTGATTTTTGTAATTTTTCGATTTTTTCTTTGAAATCATCAAGATGCAACAAAAATAACAATAAAACAACATAAACAGAAGAATTTTTAAAATCTTCAACTTTAAAAATATGATTTTTGATTGCAATATTTTCTTCTATTTCATTTAAAGAAAATACATCATCTAAATTTAGATTATCATATATGCTCTTAATATTTTTACAGTTTTCAGATACAAGATCACAATAAGAATCAAAATTATCCAATAAATCAAATAATATACTTTCTGCAACTGATAAAAATATAATACCATTATTAATATAATATATTAAATATTTCCACACTGCTTGAAAAAATGTTTCTTTTGATGAAATATTTAAATTATCAAAAATGTCATCTCTAATATCTTTTGATGAATCTTTGAAACATCTTACAAAATCATTAACTTTTTCCATTTCTTCATATTTTGCCTTATTTAAATAATACTTATTTTTTATACTTTCAAAATTATCATGTAAATATATTTTGAAGTTTGAATATTTAATTATACCTTTTCCATACATTTTAGACATATAATCAAAAATCTTCTCATCTGATGCATAAAGTATTTCATATAAAAAACTATTAATCAGAAAATCAAAATATATCTTTT
>CALVVN010000034.1 GCA_944363865.1 uncultured Bacilli bacterium | reverse complement strand
CATATTCTTTTACTCTTTCTAACATAACTCTTTCTCCTTTTTTTGCACACAAAAAACACATACTCTATATATGTGTTTTAAAGTATATTAAAACAAGAAACATCACATTATTATTAACTAATAATGTCCCCCCCCCATTAAGAACATTTGTTTGTATTAACATCTCTTGTTTCATATTTATCTTACCTTTCATTATTATTTTATAATTTTTGTCTGTTATTGTCAATTACTATTATAAATTAATCCTATATTTTATTATTCCTAATATTTATAATCTTATTACATATAAAAAAATCCAAATACTAGATTTAGATTTTTATCTTTTCTACTAAATATTATAGTGATTTAATATTATTAAGCACTTTTGGAGGTTTAAAAATGAGTGAATTTAAATGGAATTTGCAAGAAATATTTATAAATAGTCAGGCATTTTATGATGAAATAGAAAATATAAAAATACTATTAAATAATATAAAACAATATGAAAGTGCTGAACTAGATGCTGACTTGTTACTATTACTACTGGATAAAAAGTGGGAAATAAAAGAAAGAACTAATTTTATTTTAATCTATGGCTCGTTAATGTATTACAGAAATATTAAAAATGATGAATGTATTGAATTAAAAAGAGTTGCAGAAAAATTTAATAACGAAGTAGATACAACATTAAAATTTGTTGATAGAAAAATATTAGAGTTAGGCTTCGAAAAAATTTCTAGTTTTATTGTTAAAAATCCAAAGTTAGAAATTTATAGATTATCATTACACAATTTATTTAGACTTGAAGAACACATACAAACAAATGAAATTAATCAAAAGATAAAACAAAATGGTGACATTATAAACGCTCAATTAGAGAGTTATAATAATTTACTTAGAGATATTGAATTTGGAACTATTGAAGTAGACAATGAAGAAGTTAAAATAACATCATCTAATTTTGTAAAATATATTTCTTCTATTGATGAAGCAACAAGAAGACAAACATATTTTGTTGTAAATGAGGCTTTTCAAAAACAAAAAGATATTTTTGCAAGTATATTAAATAGAATTTATGGCTGTAGAATAGAAAATTCTATTTTAGAAAAATATACTTCTGTATTGGAAAAAATATTATTTGAAGAAAATATAAATCCTGAAATTGTAAAAAAACTAATTAAATCAGTAAATAATAACTTAGGCCTTGCCCAACAATATTTAAAAATCAAAGCTGATTTATTAGAAATTGACAATCCTCATTTGTATGATTTTAATGTTCCACTAGATAGTAACTTAAAAATAAGATACTCTATTGAAGAAGCTAAAGAAATAATTTTAAACGCACTTAATCCCTTAGGCTCAAAATATATCGAGGTTGTAAAAAAATTGTTTAATGGTCATATTGATGCCGAATTAAACGAAAATAAACATCAATCAATAACTTTTTCATGGCATACATATTCTTTTATGAATTTTAGAGAAACATATATTGATTTAAAAAATATGATTCATGAAATAGGACATATTGTCAATTATTATTTTTCAAAAAAAGAACAACCATTTATTTATGAGGATAGTACAATATTTATTGGCGAGATTGCTTCAATTATAAATGAAATTTTATTAAATAGATACTTATATAATAACGCGAGTACTTCAGAAGAAAAAATCTTTTATTTAAGTAAAGAAATAGAAAATTATTTTTCGTCAGTATTTAGACAAACAATGTATACTGAATTCGAAAATGGTTTATATGAAATTAGAAATAAATCTGAGTTAACTCCAGAACTTTTATGCGAAAGATATAATAGTATCGTAAAAAAATATTATGGAAATAATGTTATATATGATGAAATAGCAAACATTGAATGGGCTAGACTTGGGCACTTATATAGATGGAGTTATTATCCATATAAATATGCAACCGGCTTATTAATAGCAAGTTCAATTGTAGATTCCTTAGTAGATAAAAAAACATTAACCAAAGAGTTATATATTCAATTTCTATCATCAGGTAGTAGTCAATATTCATTGGATTTACTAAAAATACTTAATATTGATCTAATAAACACTGATATAATAGAAACTGGCTTTAATTTAATGTCAAGTGACATACATACTTTACATAATGTATTATCTTTTAAGAAAACTAAAAATAATTAGTAGTATATTAACTAATTATTTTTTTATCATTTGTAAGTTTCTAATCAATAATCGATTAAAAATTTTTTATTATGTATACATAAATTTGGTTTTAGTAAATAAGTTTTACATTTTTATTTTCATCATAAAAAAACCATAAGGTTTAACTATTTTTCAAAATCAAACCTTATAGTTCATATTTAGTTTGTTTCACGATAATGAATTATTACTATTTGTTTTCTAATCTACTTAACAAATCAATCTTAAACATTTCTTTTTGAGCATTAGCTTTCGAAATCATTATACCCTTATAAGCAGTTAATTCTGACTTATGACCGTCCATCAAAATATCTTTAGGTTCAAGTAAATTAAGCATAACAGTATTCTGTGAACGATACACAGTATAATTTAACTTTACTTCACCATAGACTTTAACAAATAAGTTATCTGTTGGAAGTTTTAATTCATAAGTTTCCGTTTGCTCATGTTTATTTATACTAATTAACTCTCCTACAAATTCGCCACTTCTTAATTTAGGATAAAACTCAAATACCAATTTTTTATAAGCAACCATATTATATTTTTTCAAACTTCTCTCAAGTTTCTTATAATAATTCTCATCTAAATAATCTAATAAAAATCTACCTTTCATTTTTATCTCCCCCCTAATTACTAGGTTAATTATAGCACAAACAACGAAAAATGTCAAATTGTGTAAATATAAATATTATTTAAAAAGTTAAATGCAACTTTTTTTATAAAGAATTTTAAATTTGCATTTAGTCTTTTAATAAGTTTTAATATATATTTAGAGTTAAAATTCATTTCATCGTAAAACAAAATACATTACATTCAAATTATTTCACTATTAAAGCATTATCATTTTACATTCTCTTTAGATTATTATATTAACTAAATATTTAAATCAAGAATTATCAAACAATTAACAAAAAACCCATAAATATGGGTTTTATAAACTTTTTTGGTGGAGCTGACGAGTAATGAGCTCGTGTCCAAAGTACAATCTCATTAATATTCTACAAGTTTAGTTGGTTTTGTTATTCAAAAAACATTTATGGAGAGCCAACTTCCAATGTTTTTCTAAGCCTATTTATTTCGTCATTTAGTATAGGCATGTAAATGATATAGTTCACTTTTATGAACCCTTTACCTTAACTCGTGAACAAAGTTAAGAAAGAGCCACCGCATACCTTAATTAGGCAAAAGCAGGTGCAAAATTATTTTGTTTTCCGTTTATTTAACG
>CALVVN010000033.1 GCA_944363865.1 uncultured Bacilli bacterium | reverse complement strand
ATTAATATGATAAAAAAACTATTTCCATAACTATTTGTACCACATCCACAAGATGTTGGTGCACAATTACAGTTATTAGCCACTTATTAACACCTCCTTAGAGTTAGATAAATGCTCCTAGTATGATTACTAATAAAATGAATAATACTAAAGCGAATGCAGCTCCGCCTATTCCGTTGTTGCAACCACAACCTGATTTCATAACACATTCCTCCTTTTTTATCTTTACATTTGTATTGTACGCAAAAAAGTGAAATATGTGAGTGCTCATATTGTGTTTTATATTTTTTTTTGCTATCATAATTTATGAGGAGGAAATATGAAAAAAATACTTATAATTAGTTTATGCGCTATTTTATGCTCTGGTTGTGGAAGTGTAAAATTAGACAATGGTGAAGAAGCGATAGTAAGCTTTAATAATGGTGAAGGAGTAACTGCTCAAGAATTATACGATCAATTAAAAGATATGTATGGTATTGATTATTTGGTTAATTTAATTGATACTAAATTATTGGCTCTTGAATATGAAGAAACGACTGAAGAGTTAGAGTATGTTCAACAAGTTGTTGATAGCATTAAAGCTGAAAGCGGAGATGAGTTTACTTCTTATATTGAATATTACTATGGTGTAAATACTGAAGAAGCATTTGAAGATTATATTAGATTGAATTACCGTAGAAGTATGTGGATAGAAGATTATGCTAATGAACAAGTTACTGATAAACAAATTGAAGAATATTATAATGATGTTTATGTGGGAGATATGGAAATTAGTCATATTCTTATAATGAGTGATGCAACAACTGATATGGATGATGATGAGAAAAAAGAAGCTGAAACGAATGCTTATAACGAGGCAAAAGAATTAATTGAAAGATTGAATAATGGAGAAGATTTTGCAACATTGGCTAAAGAATATTCAGATGACTCTGGAACTGCTAGTGATGGTGGTGTAGTAGGAACTGTTAATTACGGAATGAATTTTGATGAGGATTTTGTTGATGCTGCTGCTGCACTTGAAGAAGGAAAATATTCTGCGACTCCTGTAAAAACTCAATTTGGTTATCATATTATTTATAAAACGGAACAAAGTGAAAAGAAATCTTTAGAGGATTCAACAGATACAATTAGAGATATTATTGCTACTGAGTCTTTAAATAATAATACATTGTTATATTCTGAAGCTTTAGAAGCATTAAGAGAAAAATATGAAATGAATATAGTTGATAGTGATTTAAATACTGACTATGAAGATTATTTAAGTAGTATAAATACTGCAACAACAAATTAGTTTACAAGTAACTTGTAAACTTTTTTATTGGTTTAAATCTATAATCTCATTTATTTCTTCTATGCTATATTGTTTTCTATATAAATAGTTTTGTATTCTATATTTAAGTTCTTTATCAGTGTATTTGTTTTTATATTTGTCATATGCTTTTTTATAATCTTTTACTATTTCTTGCTTGTTATCAATATTAATATTGTGTAATCTTTCGTTGATAAGGTCTGCCCTATATCCTAGAGTTAATAAATATGTATGTGTTTTATTAATAAAAGCATTTTTAGATAATTTGTTTATCTTTTTTCTTTTTTCTACTATTTTGTCTATCTTTTCTATCCAAATACTTTCTTCTATTTTCTCTATGTAACTCGTTATTAAGCTTTCATCAAGTCCCAAGGTTATAAGTTGATTTTTTATTTTTTCTGGTCCATCATGGCTCAAATAAATTTTGTCATTAATGTATGATTTAATGTAGCTTTCATTATTTATTATATTTTGTTCTTTAAGTTTTTCAATGACTTCATTTATTTCTGTAATATCATATCCCTTATTTGTTAAATATTGTCTTACTTCGCTTTCACTTCTCATTTTTATCTCTACGTATGATAAAGCACTATAATACACTTCATAATATTTATTTTCTTTTAATATTTTGTCCATTTTTTTTAAATCAATATTTTTTTGTAATAGTAAATTGTATTTTAATATCACATCTTCATATAAAATAACTTCACTATTATTTAAATACACTTTATATTTTGATTTGCCTATCTTTTTAAATTTTTGTATGTCCATTTTTACACCTTCTTTTAAATAGAATACCAAAAAATAGTTTGCTTTTCAATTCAAAAAAAATTTAATCCTTTATTTTGATTAAACCTTTTTCTAGTTCTTCTAAACTTCTTCCTAATTCTTTAGTAGATATATAATCAGTTTCTTTCATTTGATAGTGATTGTTTTCTATCATTTGTTTTCCTCTTATAGCTGCAACGTGCACTAATTTATATTTTGAATCTACTATATTTAATAGTTTATCTATTGAAGGATAAATCATAATGTATCACACTCCTATTATTAATATACAATAGTTAGTCTTTTTTTAATATATTTTTGGTTAAAGTTTACATTGATTTTGACAAGTTGACATGTAAATAGCTATACAATACAAACCAACAATGTTTTTTAAATCGTGTAAATATAAAAAGAAATCTTTTGCTTTTAAATCGGTTTCTTTGTCTATTGCATCAACAAAAATACTAAAATGTATTTTTGTATAAAAATCATAGACGACTATACTACCAGTATATCCTTGATGCGCAATGGAATGTTTAGAAAACATATTTGGAATGTAACAACTATCATTATTATCAGTCTTTAAATATATACCGCCATAGCTCCTTTTTCTGTTTTTTTCATCTAAAAAAGAATAATTAAAAATCTTGTTCAAATAGTTTTTTTTGAAAAAAGAATAATTAAATAATTGATTAGAGATTTCTATAAAATCCTCTGCATTTGAAAATAATCCGGCGGCACCTGTGAACCCATTATTTATTCTTGTTTTTGGATCATGTGGCATATTTCCATGGTTTCCGTTTCCTAATATTTTGTATTTTCCTCTAGGTACAAACATTGTATTATTTAACGCTAAATTATTTGTTAAATATCTATTCATTATTGTTTTATAATTTTCTTTCTTGTTATTTAATTTATTAATTTTTTTACTAATTATTTCTGCTAAAATAATGAATCCAATGTCAGTATAAACTGATTGATTATTTTTTGTATATGTTGCAGTGTAAAGTCTTTTTGTAAAATCTCTTTTGTTTTTTGTTTCAGATAGTTTTCCATTTGTTTCTATCTTATTATTCATTTTTACAATATCTATAACTTTGCAATCATTCATATTTTTAAATGGTAATATATTTTTTACATATTCATTACTATTAATAAGTTTTTGTCTTTCTAAATCATAATATATTTTTAATGTTAGGAGTTTTGTAATACTCGCTATATCATATAGTTTAATTGTTTTATCTTCAGGTATTTCAATTATTTCCTTTGTATCTTGTACACGAATTCCTACTGTTATTCCGTTTACTCCAAATTGTCTATTATCTAAATATTTTTCTAATATGTTTTTTAAATCTTTAATTAAAACTTCGTATGTTTTTGAATTCAATCTTTTTAATTGTTTTTTTTGCTCTTCAGTAAATATGCAACCTTTTTCTTCTAAATCATTAATTATATTTTCTGTCATTTTACTAAGTTCCTTAACCCCCTTAATATTTCTACCATTGCCCATGTATCTTGCTTACAATATTCAGTCAATGCCTTTCTTGATTTTTCTAATTCTATTTTATTCATTTTATCAAACATTGAATATTCAACTAATGCTTCAACTCCATTTTGAACTTCTAAATCATGATATGTTAAATCTGTAAATAATGGTAGTGTCTTTTTTATTGAATAACTTCCACTTTGCTCATTATTGTAGTAATTAACAGTACTATAATTATATTCATCAAATCCAAGAGATTTATAAAATTCTTTATTGTTATCAATTATTTCTAGTAAATCTCTACCCGACTCGTATATTTTCATTAATTGTTTTTTATATTGTGGATAAACTATACTTAATTCTTTTATTCTGCTTTTTTCAAACCCTACATTTTGGGCCAACATGCATCCACCATTACTCAAATCTATTTTTTCTACTAGTTTTTTTACCATTTCTTCTCGTTGATCTTCTTTGTTTGAGGTAGCTAAAAAAACATAATTATCTTTTTCTTTGTCACATACGCCAGGTTCAATTTCTATATGTAGACTAAATTCAAAGCAACTTTGTGTGTATGGTTTCTCTCCAATAAATCTTGGCAATGGACACGGAAATGTTTCAAAATCTAAATGAAAAATTGGATATTCTAGACTATCTAAACCAGCTTTAATTTTTTCTTTATTTATGTAAACTTTATTTTCATCATAACATTCTCTTTGTATCAAATGATTACTGTTAGTAATCCATTCTTTTGGTACGTCACCTAATTTGTAATATCCTTCGTTTATTAAATCATATTTATCATATTTAATTCCATTATATTTAAAACAAATAAACCTTTTATAATTATAGCTTGCATTTTTTGCAGGTACTTTGTTAAAACATATTGTTTTGTATTTACATTCTGTTCTCTTTTTAAGTTCGCAGCTTTTACTTACTTTACATGGACTGTCATCTAACTCATAAATATTTTTCTCTAAGCGTTCACGATCACTGTCAACATATTTTTGATATAATTCTGTTATTTCGTTCATGTCATATATATCTATTATATCGTTTCCATTTTTATCAGTTTCGTAGGTATTTTTTCCATTAATAGTTTTTCCATCATATATATATTCACTATTTAAAACTGCTAAATAATAGTTGATTTTTTTTTGGTTTTTAAAGTATTTATCTATTATATATCTTTGAACAGCTAAGTCATAAATATATTTTCCTTCATCGCTGTATCGGTCTAATAGTTTTAATATTTTTTTATTATAGGTATCACTTGGCACTGTTGGAATATTTAACTTGTTTATATATCCGGATTTGTAAAACAATGGTACTGTCTCTTTGTCAATTTTATATGATAATTCTTTGTATTTTCTATTAGTTGTTGCTTTAACTTCTATTATATTTATTTCATTATTTGACTCATTATAAATATCTACATAACATAAATATTTTATTCCGTTTATGTCAACGTCAAAACTTTCTTGCATAAAGGTTTCTTTACTATATGTACTTTTTCCGCCAAATACTTTTTCTACATATAGTGCTGCTAAGACTTCAATTTCTTTATAATAATCCATCATGGCTTCTAATTGTTTATCTATTTTTTTAGTTAAATCTATGTCTTCACCTGTTTCTTCGTCTGTTTCAAATAACATGCCTAGCATTTCTTTTATTTTTTCGTTTTCCTCTTCTTTTAAATATTCTTCAACTGATATATTACTTTCTAGCTTTTCCTTTCTAATATTTTCAAGTGCTGGATATCTTCTACATCTAGTGTAATTTACAAAATCGGTCTTTGTAATTGCCATTTGTATCACCAATTAAATTATAACACAAAAAAAGGCTTGTTAGCCTTTAAAAATTGCCACAGCAGCCTTCATTTACATTACATATTTCATTCTCTTCGCAGCATGTGTAACATGGACTATAAGTGTGTCTGTATATATGATGATTAATTATTCTTGTGTTGATTGGGCACACATGTCCTTGCCCTTTTTTGATAGATTTTAATTTTTAATTGCCTTATTTATTTCATCAAATAATGCTGAACACTTTTGATAATCAGAATTTTTTAAATCTATTAAAATTTTTTCTACTAAGCTACTACCATTATTTAATTTTAAAATTGCGCTTATATATTTTGATGCTTTATTATAAGTATCTCTACTTTTACCTTCCTTAAGAATATTATAAAATTCATTAATAAAATGGTCATATAATTCAACATTATACTTATCTTTTAAAATTTCTATATTAT
>CALVVN010000032.1 GCA_944363865.1 uncultured Bacilli bacterium | reverse complement strand
TTAGTATAACTTCATTTGGCTTAATATAATAACAGTTCAATTTTTTTAGTATATATTCATCACATAGAAATAACATTGCTTCATAAGGGGATTTACCATTTAATGAATCCCTACATAATGAATTAATGTAAATGGTAAAATAAAATGTAGGAAATCGGTAAAAATAAATGTCGATTTTCCTACATTTTTATTTAATGTTACAATTACAATAAGGTGATTGTAAACATGAATATGGAAAATAAAAATAAATTAAGAAACATGTTAAAGGAGTTGATAAGATTGAATATAAAACCTAATTACGCTGCTTTAGGTCGCGAATATGGATGTGATTATAGAACTGCTAAGGCAAGATACAATGAAGAAAAAAATAAAGAAAATGGAATTGAAATAGTTAAAGGAGCAAGAAAACATATTATTGATGATTACAAGGAGTTAATAATTAATAAGCTAGAAACAATTCCTGGAATACGAGCATATTCTATATATTATTTTTTAAAAACTGAAAAAGGATATAATGGCTCTTATGAAACAATAAAAAACTTTGTAAGAAAAAATAAGGATAAAAGAAAACAACCTGCATCTATAAGAGTTGAACCAGTAATTGGTAAATCTGCACAGGTTGATTGGAAAGAAGATTTTAAATTAACTAGTAAAACTGGAGAACTATTCGTTATAAATATATTTTTAATGAGATTACATTATAGCAAAAAATTTTATGCAAGATTAACAATTGATAAAAAAAGAGATGAAGTAAAAACTTGTATTATTGAATCACTTGAATATTTTAATGGAACACCTAGAGAAATATGGTTTGACAATATGGCTACTGTAATGGTAAAAGAAGGTAAACACAAAAAGGTTCATAATGAAATAAAACATTTAGGAAATGATATAGGATTTCAACCAATTTTATGTCAAGCAAGAAGGCCTAAATCAAAAGGCACAGTAGAAAATCTAGCCAAGTTATGTGATAGATTATTATCTTATAATAACGAATTTGAAACATTGAATGATTTGATTGAAATTGTAAATAAATTTAATGAAGAATGTGGAAAAGAAAAATCACAAGCTCATAATAAGATTGTTAATGATATTTTTGAAGAAGAAAAAAAATATCTAATACCCCTTCCAAATAAGAACATACTTGAAAAATATAAACAAATAGTTGAATACAGAAAAGTCTCGCAAGATTCAATGATTGTCTATAGAGGTAATAGATATTCAGTTCCGACTCGATTTATTGGATCTTATTTAGGTATAAGAATAATAGATAATCAAGTCTATATATATGATAACACAGAATTGATAAGGTGTCATAAAATTACAAACAACAGTTTAAATTATAACAAAGATGATAAATTAGAAATATTAAAAAGTGATTTATTATTTGGATTAAATGATAAAGAAATAGAAAATAAGATATCAAATACAGATTTACAAATATATGATTTTTTGAAAGGGATGAATTAAGATGTTAAACGAAACAATAAATATATTAAATGATTTAAGTTTATATGGATTAAAAAATAGTATAAGTAATGAAATAGATTATATAACAAATAATAATTTATCATTTTTAGAGGGTTTAAATCACTTTTTAAAAAATGAAGTTAAATATAGAGAGATAAATCGAGCTGAAGCAAATATAAAAGTAGCACATTTTCCTTATCTAAAAGAAATAAAAGATTTTGATTTTGACTATCAGCCAAGTATTAATAAGGATGTTATAAATGATTTATCGACATTAAGATTTATTGAAGAAAAGAAAAATGTATTATTTATGGGAAGTCCAGGAGTTGGAAAAACACATTTGGCAACATCTCTAGGAATTGAAGCAGCAAGAAAAAGAAATTCAGTATATTTTATAAGTTGTAATGATTTAATAACTAATTTAAGTAATGCATTTAAAGAAAATAGATTAGAAAATAAAATAAAGTTTTATTGTAAATATAGGTTATTAATAATAGATGAAATAGGATATTTACCTATTACAAAAGATGAAGCAAATATGTTTTTTCAACTAATAGCAAAAAGATATGAAAACAAACCTACAATAATAACAACTAATCAACCATTCTCAAAATGGGGAGAAGTTTTTGGAGATACAACGATTGCTTCTGCAATAATAGATAGATTGGTACATCATTCTGTTATTATAAATATTAAAGGTAAATCTTATAGAATAAAAGATTTAGTACAAGATAATTTTGAACATCAAAAAAACAACTAATTAAAGCTACATTTTAACTTTACCAAAAACCTACAAAACTTTTTACCAAAAACCTACAAAAAAGATTGACATTTACAATGAAAATACACATTTTTGGTCGTAATGCACTTAATTGTGCACTTTACTTAAAATTTAACGTATTTTTCTTTTTTTGTATATTATTATTTGTTTTTGTTATTATAAATAAAAGGAGGTAATTTAATGAAAAATCCAGGATGTTCAAATTGTGATAATAATAGTGAGTTAGGGTTTGCTTATATTGACCCTCAAAGTGGACTTTTATGTATTACGTTTGAAGAAAAAATATTACCTAAAGGTATTAAAGTTTTGAGACCATCAATTTGTAAAACTTGTGGTACTACTGAATGGAAAACAATTGATAACAAATAAAAAACAATTCGTACGAATTGTATTTTTTTAGATGGCGCCTGATGCAGGACTCGAACCTGCGACCTAACGGTTAACAGCCGTGCGCTCTACCGACTGAGCTAATCAGGCGTTGCATAAGTATTATATTAAATTAGTTTTATAAAGTCAACTAATTTATAAAAAAAATTGTAATATCATTTTTTTTTTATTATAATATACTTGGTGGATACAAATGAATGATAATGTAGAGGTAGTTAATTTTGATAATTCAAAACGTAAGTTTAGCATTTTGGAAACTTATGGTGAAAACTTGAGTAAGAAGTTTTATATTACTAATCCCGCAATTGGAAGAGATAGAGAAATTAATGAGATGATATTAATTTTATTGACTCCTGAAAAAAGTGCTTTGCTTACTGGTAAACCTGGTATAGGTAAGACGGCTATTGTAGAAGGCTTAGGGTATAGAATGCAAAAAGGTGAAGTGCCTGATGCTTTAAAAAACTACGAATTAATAAAAGTAAATATTACTAGTTTATTAGGTAATGCAGTTAGTGAAGGAAGAGATGAGAATAGGTTACAATTATTAGTTGATGAATTAAAAGAAAGATCTAATATAATTCTTTTTATTGATGAAGTTCATTTACTTGTAAGTAGAAATACTACCAATTTAAATGTGGATTTTGCAAACATGTTAAAACCTGGATTAGATAGAGGTACTATTAAAATGATTGGTGCAACAACTACTGAAGAGTATGAATATTATATTTTAAGAGACCGAGCTTTTTTAAGACGTTTTCAAAGAGTTGATGTTGCTGAACCAACACAGGAAGAGACTGTACAAATTCTATTAGGGACAATGCCTAAAATTGAAAAGCAAACAGGTGTTAGTGTTAAATATACTGATTATGTTAAACAAAGAATTTGTGAATTCATAGTTCAAATGACCGATGAATATAAGCGTATTTATGAAATTGGTAATAGGTATCCAGATATTGCTTTAGCTTTATTAGGTAATGCCTTTTCTAATGCTGTTTTTGAAAACCTGAATATTTTAAAAATACATCATGTTTATAATGCAATTAAAAATACGAAAAGTGTTTATGACGACGTTAAGAAAAAGGAATTAGTTAAGTTTAAAGAATATTTTAAAGATGTTATTAGTGACGAAATGGCTAATTTGAATTAAAGTGGGGGTGTTCTATGCTAGAAAAGATTTTTGATAATATTGATAATGAATTATATAGACAACAAAATAATGTAGAGTTAATTGCTTCAGAAAACTTTGTTTCTTCAAATGTTATGAGAGCTCAAGGAAGTATTTTAACTAACAAATATGCAGAAGGATATCCATCAAAAAGATATTATGGCGGTTGTGAATTTGTTGATGAAATAGAGAATATTGCTAGAGATGAATTAAAGAAATTGTTTAATGTAAAATATGTTAATGTTCAACCTCATTCAGGTAGTTCAGCTAATATGGCTGTTTATAAGGCACTTTTAAATATCGGTGATAAAGTACTTGGAATGAATTTAAGTGCTGGTGGACATTTAACTCATGGACATCCTATTAATTTTAGTGGTTTAGATTATAAAATTATATCGTATGGTGTTAATAGGAACACGGAACTTATAGATTATGATGAAGTAGAAAGAATAGCTTTAGAAGAAAAACCAAAAATGATAATTGCTGGTGCTAGTGCATATTCTAGAATTATTGATTTTAAGCGTTTTAGGGAAATCGCAGATAAAGTTGGAGCATATTTAATGGTTGATATGGCGCATATTGCTGGATTGGTTGCAACAGGTTTACATCCAAATCCTTGTGAATATGCTGACGTAGTTACAAGTACTACTCATAAGACTTTGAGAGGACCAAGAGGCGGAATAATCCTAACTAATGATGAAGAATTATCAAAGAAGATTGATAAGATGGTTTTTCCAGGTATTCAAGGGGGACCTTTGATGCACGTTATTGCTGCAAAGGCTGTGTGTTTTGCAGAAGCACTTGATCCAACTTTTGAAGTTTATCAAAAGCAAGTTATAAAAAATGCCAAAGTATTGGCAAATAAGATTTCGGAAGGTGGACTGCGAGTTATTACAGGTGGAACAGATAATCATTTGATTTTGGTTGATGTAACAGGGTTAAATCTTAATGGTAAGGAAGCAGAACAAATATTAGAAAGTGTTAATATAACATGTAATAAAAATAGTATTCCTTTTGATAGCGAAAGTCCTTTTAAAACTAGCGGAATAAGACTAGGAACTCCAGCGATGACTACTAGAGGTTTTAAGGAAAAAGAATTTGAACTTATTGGCGAATATATAATTAAGGCGCTTAAAAATAAAGACAATCATGAAGTATTAAATGAGATAAGAAATAATATTATAGATTTATTAAAAAAATTTAAATTATATAATTAAGTAAAAAATGTAATATTTTAGTGTATTAAAATCAAATATTTGTGTAGATAATATTTGATTTTTTTGTTATAAAGTTTAATTTTGATGATTTGTAAGTGCATTTCGTATATGCTATATTCTCTTTAGTGGGGAGGATTTATGGTGGACTTTTTAGAGATAAAAAAATTAAATAAAAGTGTAAAAGATAATAGAGTATTAAAAAATATTAATTTAAAAATTAAAAAAGGTGAAGTTGTAGGAATGGTTGGGCTTAATGGAAGTGGTAAAACAACTTTACTAAAATGTGTGTTAGGCTTTGTTAATTTTGATGGAGAAGTTTTGTTTTATGGAAAATCTAAAATGTATAAGGTTTTGCAAAATAATATTGGCTTTTTGATAGAAAACCCTAATCTTTATTACAGTTGGACAGGTATTAAAAATATAAAGTTTTGGGCAAGATTTTGTAATGATTTTGACTATTATTATGTAAAAAAATTAGCAGATATTTTTGAATTAGATTTGCATAAAAAAGTTAAAAAATATTCTTTAGGTATGAAACAAAAATTAGGAATTATTATTGCTTTGATGAATAAACCAGATTTTTTAATTTTAGATGAACCTTTTAATGCTTTGGATATAAATAGTGTAGTTAATTTAAGAAGATTATTATTATCTATGAAAGAGACAACAATTATTATTTCATCTCATGATATAAAAGAATTAAATAAGATTTGTGATAGATTGATATTAATGAAAAAAGGTGAAATTGTTGACATAATAAATAGCTCAGATTTTTCTTCTGATTTGGAAGAGAAAGTTATAGGAAACGTGGTGAATGTATGATGAAATTAGTAAGTTTATTATTTTTTAGAGAAATTAAAAAAAGTTATTTTATTATTATTTTGGCAATAATATTGATTACTTCATTTGTTGTAAATTATTTATCATATAATCATTATGAAAATGATAATGAACTTATTAACATACAATCTAAATTAAATGAAGAAGAGTTTTTAAAATTATATCCAAATGGAAATTATAAAAGATATATAGAACTTTATGATAATTATATTAATGAAGTTATTAAAGCAACAAAATTAAATAATTATAAAACTTTTAACAATTTATATTCTTTTGATACTATTTATCAATTTCAAGTATTTTTGTCTATAATATCAATAATTATTGGCTCATCATTATTAATGAATGAATTAAAATATGGTACAATTAAACATTTTCTAGTAAAGAAATATAGCAGATTTAAAATATATCTTGATTTCTTTTTAACTGTTGTGTTGCTAGTAATGTTAATAAACCTATTTTTGTTTATCTCATACACGTTTTCAATGGTTTGTGTTGATAAGTCATTGGATTTGTTTAATATTACTAAATCCGTTATTTTAAATGATGAAGTTATAAATATAAATTATTATTATTTAACTTTTACAAGATTTCTTACTAATTCTTTACCAATAATATTTGTAGGGATTTTATCATTTTTTATTTCTTTAGTATTATCTAATAAAGTATTATCAATGAGTCTTATGTTTTTTTTAAATGTTTTTGGTTTAGCTATTTTTCAGTGGTTGTTAAACTTTGATATAAGTTTTTTAATGTATAGTTTTTTACCTTATTTGGATTATACTATATTTAATGATAGGTTAAGTCTTGTGGAGTTCAATATGCAGTTTGGAACTAATTTATCTTTGTTTAATGGAAATCTATTGTTATTTGTGTATGCTATATTAGGTTTTGTTATTTCGTCTTTGATATTTCTAAAAAAAGATATAAATTAAAAAAAGTTATAAAACTCTTTCACATAAATCTTCGTATTTTGTTCCGTGTGGAATTATTTTAAAGATTCTTGTATTTTCATCAATTATATTTATTTTTATATCTAGTCTATTCTTTGGTAGGATGTCTTCAATTAAATCTGACCATTCAATGATGCATACACCTTTTTTATTAAAGTATTCTGTTATACCTATATCTTCTTTTACTTCATTTAATCTATATACATCCATATGGAATAATTTAATGTCACTTTCATATTCTTTTATAATTGTAAATGTAGGAGAAGTAATATTTTCTTCAATTCCCATGGATGCAGCAAATGCTTTTGCAAAAACAGTCTTACCACTGCCTAAATCGCCTTGTAAACATATTACCATATTTGGAAACTTTTCGCTTTCAATGTTTTGGGCTAATTCGATTGTTTCTTCTTCATTATTTGTTGTTATTTTGTATTCCATAAAATCACCATAATTACATTTTAACATTAAAAATATATCTTGAACAATATATTTTTAAACCTTTACATATAAAAAATTAGTCATAAGCCTTTTCTCGGTATTTATTTAATCATACTATACATTAGGGAGGTTTAAAAATGTATTTTGATGAGAGAGATAATAATTTGGATTATGTTGGGGAAGAGACAAATAATTATTTAAAAGTTGAAGATAAAGATTATAATGAAGTTAATAATCATGAAGTGTATCATTTTAAAAATAACAAAATATATGACATAAATAATATAAATATTAATAATTATAGAGAAAATGTGTCAAATGAATTAAGTTTACCTAAAGATGGTTTGAATAAAGGTGGAATGTTTAAAAATATTTATGACCCTTATAAAAGTCATATTTATAAAGTCGTTGTAAAAGGTGAAAGAGATGAAATGCTTCTTAAAATACAAGAATTGACATTTGCTATAAAGGATTTAAATTTGTATTTGGATGTGCATCCATCTGATATGGAAGTGTTTGAAAAATATAAAACCTATAGTAAAGAATTAGAAGCAATTAAAGAAACTTATGAAAAAAAATATGGCCCTTTATGTTCATTTTCTGTAACGGGAGATAAATATGATTGGTATATGAATCCGTGGCCTTGGGATAAAGGGGGTAATTAATATGTTTAAATATGAAAAAATGTTAGAGTATCCAATTAATATAAGAAAAAAAGATTTGCGAATGGCTAAGTTACTAATGGCTCAGTTGGGTGGACCAGATAGTGAACTTTGTGCATCGCTAAGGTATTTTTGTCAAAGATATACTATGCCTGATGCAAAAGGTAAAGCATTACTTACAGATATAGCTGTAGAAGAGTTTGGACATATTGAAATGATACAGACTATGATTTATCAATTGACTAAGGATGCCTCTTTAAAAGAATTAAAAGAAGCTGGATTAGATACATTCTTTGTACAACATAAAAAAGGTATTTATCCAGTAGATGCTAATGGAGTTCCTTTTACTGCTGCTTATTTTCAATCTACCGGTGATGCTATAGTAGATTTACAAGAAGATATGGCTGCAGAGGAAAAGGCTAGAGCTACTTATGAAAATCTTATGGATTTAACGGATGATACTGATTTACTAGCGCCACTAAGTTTTTTAAGACAAAGGGAAGTTGTGCATTTTAATAGATTTAAAGAATTACATGATGAATATAAAAAGAATGGATTAAGATAATGTTTATTTTTTTAATACTATAGTTATTCTATAGTATTTTTTTGACTTAGTCTTTTATATATTATATAATTTTTTTGTTGGTGATAAAAATGTTAGAACTAAAGAATATTAGTTATAAAATAAATGATAAGGTCATACTTAATGATATCAATTTGACTATTAACGAGCGTGATTTTATAGTAATTACAGGGCCTAATGGGAGTGGTAAGAGCACATTGTTAAAAATAATTATGGGTTTAGTTAAACCAACCTCTGGTAAAGTTATTTTGGATGGTTGTGACATTACAGATAAATTAATATATGAAAGAGCTAATATGGGAATAACATTTACTTTTCAAACTCCTGTTAATTTCAAGGGTTTAACTGTTAGAGATTTACTATGTATTAGTAGATCTTATTACTATGATGATTACGTTGGCCGTGAGCTTTTAAAAAAAGTAGGACTTTGTGCACAAGAATATTTAAATAGAGAAGTTAATAATAATTTGAGTGGTGGAGAATTAAAACGTATTGAAATCGCTACTGCTTTGGCAAAACAAGGTAAATATTTATTGTTTGATGAACCAGAAGCTGGTATTGATTTATGGAGTTTTGAAGATTTGACTAAAATATTTAAAGATATAAAGAAGGATAAAAAGCATGGATTAGTTGTTATTTCTCATCAGGAAAGATTATTTGACATTGCTGATAAAGTAATTGTATTTGATGGCGGTGTAATTAAAGAAATAGGAAATAAAAATAAAATTAAAAAATATTTAAATGAATCTAAATGTAAGAAATGTATGAGGGATGAAAATGAATAAAGAAGATAATGATATACTATTTAATATATTAAATGAAGAAATTGATTCTAATAGCATTCATAATATTAGAAAAAATGGCGAAGTTATTAGTAAGCATTCTACTGACGAAGTTAATATTGTAACTAAGAAAGATAAACCAGGTATAGAATTAAATGTTAAAAAAGGTTCAAAAGGAGAGTATGTTCAAATTCCTGTTTTACTTACTACTGAGGGTTTTAATGATACTGTTTATAATGATTACAATATTCAGGATGATGTTTTAATAACTATAGTTGCCGGTTGTGCAATCCATAACGATTGTGAGATAACTAGTATGCATTCTGGAATTCATACTTTTAATATTGGAAAAAATTGTAAAGTAAAATATATTGAAAAACATTATGGGTGTGGACAAATTGATTCTAATAAAGTTATAAACACTGATACTTTTATCAATTTAGGAGAAAACTCTACTTTAGAAATAGAAACTATTCAAATTAGTGGTGTTGATAAATCAATTAGAAAAACTAATGCAGTACTAGAAAATAATAGTGCCCTTGATATTTCTGAAAAATTAATGACTGCTTCAAATGATGAAGTAATATCAACATATAATATTAATCTTAAAGGTGAAAATTGTAAAGCTAATTTAATATCTAGAAGTATTGCTAAAAATAATAGTTTTCAAGATTTTATTAGTGAAATGGTAGGTAATAATAAATGTTTTGGACATATAGAATGTGATGCAATTATAATGGATAATGCTAAAGTTTCTTCAACTCCTAAAATTATTGCTAATAGTGTAGAATCTGAATTAACGCATGAAGCTGCAATAGGGAAAATAAATAAGGATCAGTTGTTAAAGTTACAAACATTGGGATTAACTAAGGAAGAAGCCGAAATGGAAATTATTAAAGGGTTTATGAATTAAAAGAAACATTATAAATTAATGTTTTTTTAATTGTTTAGCAAATTATCGCATAGAGTAACTATTAAATCTGATATTTCACTAGGCTTTTCTAAAAAATTATTTCCTATCCAATTTTCTATAATACCTATACTGCCAAATGCAAAGAAATTAAAAATGTAGTCAATTTGGTCGGTAGAATATTTTTCTAATTTTCTTTTCCATTCTGTTGCACTTTTTACATATGCTAAGTATACAATTTTTTTTATAAACTCTTTATTTCCGTATGGACCAAATAATACTTTACAAGCATCTTGATTTTCATAGATTATGTTTATAATGTTATTTATAAAAGGTTTTATACTTTCTTCATCTTCTATGGTTTCAATACTTTTTTTGATGCTGTTATATAATTCAAGTTCTATTTTTTCTATTAAATCATATATATCAACATAATATTTATAGAATGTAGCTCGATTAATATCAGCGATTTTACATAACTCAGTAACAGTTATTTTGCTCGCTTCTTTTTTTTCCATTAATTTCAATGTAGTGCTTTTGATTACATCTAATGTATACTTTGTTCTTCTATCAATTTTTTTCACACATCCTCCTTATATTAAACATTTTTTTATAAAGTGTTTAATAAAATACAAAATATTTATTAACTGATTATTGTAATAAATTGATAATAAAAGTATAATTTATTATATAAAGTTAGTCAACACTTTGTTGATTATTGTGAAAGGATTGTGAAAAATGTTTGATAAATTAAAACAGTTATTAAATTCAAAAAAAGAATTACCTTGGTTTAAATATTATGGAAAAATGCCTAAAAGATTAAAATATTTTGAGGGTAGTTTATATGAATATATGGAAAATACAGCAATTAAATATCCTAATAACTGTGCATTAGAGTTTTTTAATAAGAAAATGACTTATAAGAGATTATTAGAAGAGATTGATGAACTTGCTTTGAGTTTGTCAAATGATGGTATTAAAGAAAATGATATTGTTACTATTTGTATGGCAAATTCTCCAGAAGCAGTTGTTGCTTTTTATGCTATAAATAAAATCGGTGCGATTTCTAATATAATTCATCCATTAAGTAGTGAAAATGAGATTAAAGATTTTATACAAAATACTAATTCTCAAATTGTTTTTGCTTCTGATATTTTGTATGATTCTATGATTAATATAAGCAAAGATATTGAATTAAAAAAAGTAGTGATATGTCCACTTTCAAATAAAATGGATACTATGCATAAAATTTTATATAATGTTTTTAAGTCTCCTAAAATGGTTGATATGCCAGATGATTTTATCTTGTATAATGATTATTTAACTATTTCATTGGATACATTTAAAACTGTACATAGAAATTATGACGATGATGCTGTCATTCTTTATAGTGGTGGGACAACAGGAACTCCTAAAGGAGTAGTTTTAAGTAATTTATGTTTTAATTCAATTTCTTTACAATATTCTTATGTGATTGAAGCTCATCCGTCAGATTCTATATTGAGTTATTTGCCTATTTTTCACGGATTTGGACTTTGTGTTGCGATTCATACTCCGCTTACATATGGTATGAGATGTGTTTTAGATCCTAAAATTGATGTTAAAAAGATAAATAGTATATTAAAAAAGAAAAAAATTAACTTTTTGCCTGTGATTCCAGCTTTGTTAAATGTAATGGTTAAAGATAAAACTTTAAGTAAAAATGCTTTTAGTAATCTTAGATACATTGTAAGTGGTGGGGATTTTTTAAATATTGAATTAAAAGAAAGAGCAGAAAAATTTGTTAAAAATCATGGGTCTAGTGCTAAAATAATCGTTGGTTATGGATTAACTGAAGCTATGGCTGCTGTGTGTGCTAGTATAGAACCTAATTATAAGAAGAAGAGTGTTGGTGTACCGTTGCCAGATAATCGCTATAAGATTGTTAAGGTTGATACTCATATTCCTTGCGAGCCAAATGAAGTGGGAGAAATATGTCTTACTGGACCTAGTTTAATGAGTAGATATTTTAAAAATGATGAAGAAACTTTTAAGGCATTGCAAGTTCATGATGATGGTTTATTGTGGCTACATACTGGTGATTTAGGGTATTATGGCAATGATGATGTCTTATATTTTGAGACTAGGAAAAAACGTGTTATTATTTCTAATGGGTTTAATATATATCCTAGTTATATTGAAGAAGTTTTAAATAAGCACCCATATGTAGAAACTTCAATAGTTGTTGGTCAAAAGGATAAAGATAAAGCTCAGGTGGCAAAAGCTGTAATTGTTTTAAAAGATGAAATTGAAGACTCTGAAAAAACAAAGAATGAAATAAAGTTGTATTTAAAACAAAGTATTAGTAAATATGCTGTTCCAAAGATTTATGAGTTTACAAAAGAATTACCTAAAACTAAAGTTGGAAAAGTAGATTTTAAAGCATTGGAAAAATAGAAAAAGTTTTTTGAACTTTTTTTCTTTTTTTGTTAAAATATCTTTGAGGGATGTATATGTATACTTTATTTATTGATACTCATAGTGAAGTTATTACTATAGGACTATGTGATGGTAATAATGTTATTGAAAAAACAAAAACTAGTGTTGAATCGCATTCTGTATACTTAGTTCCAATGCTTAAAGAACTGTTGGAAGAATCTAAGGTGAGTTTTTCAGACATTAAAAATATTGTTGCAGTAAATGGACCGGGAAGTTTTACTGGTATAAGGATAGGATTAAGTGTTGCTAAAGCAATTAGTTATTCTTTAAATAAACCAATTTTTTTGGTTTCTAGTTTAACTGCAATGTTGGTTAGTAATACAGATAACGAAGATAAGTTAGCTGTTATACCTGATAATAAAGGTTATTATGTTAGTGTTTTTGATAAGGATAATAACGTTATAATTGAAGAACATTATAGAGATAACATAGATAATCTAATGAAAAAGTATAAAAGCGTTAATACTCCTTTGAATATAAAGGCTGTAATTGATTATGTTTTGAAAGGTGAAAGTGTCAGTGTTTTTTCTGTTAAAGCAAATTATGTTAAATCTATAGAGGTTATGAATGATAGAAAATAAGCAAATTGATAAGTTTAATTTTCAAATAAATTATTATATTGATAATGATGTTGCTGGCTTTATAAAGTATGAAGTTACTTTTGAAGTCATAAATATAGTGGATGTATTTGTTTATGAAAACTATAGAAATAAGGGCGTCGGCAGTAAATTATTATCTTATTTAATAAAAAATGTTGAGGCAAGAAAGTTTATGTTAGAAGTTAATGAACATAACATTTATGCTATAAAGTTATATAAAAACTTTGGGTTTAAAACTATACATGTAAGAAAGAAATATTATAAGGATGGAGATGCTTTAATTATGGAATTAAAAAAGGATGTTTATATATTAGCGATTGAGTCTTCTTGTGATGAAACTAGTGTGAGTATAGTTAAAAATGGTATAGTTGATGTCGCAACTACGGTTAATTCGCAAATTGATGTGCATAAAAAATATGGTGGTGTTGTACCTGAAGTGGCATCAAGAATGCATTTAGAAAACATTACTTTTGTTTTAGATGAAACTTTATCTAAAGCAAATATGAAATTAGAAGAAATTGATGCTTTTGCTTGTACTTATGCTCCCGGTTTATTAGGAAGTTTATTGGTTGGTTTAGAAACTACAAAAACTTTAAGTTTAATTTATAATAAACCTTTTATTAAAGTTAATCATATGATGGGACATATTTATGCTAATAATATTGGGGAGAATATGACTTATCCGTTATTGGCTTTGATTGTGAGTGGGGGACATACTGATTTAATATATATGAAAGATGAGAAAAATATTGAATATGTAGGACAAACTCTTGATGATGCTGTGGGGGAATGTTTTGATAAAGTAGCTAGAATTGTAGATTTACCTTATCCTGGCGGGCCTAATGTTGAAAAGTTGGCTCTTAATGGAGAAGATACTTATAAAATGCCGGAGTTGTTAAATGATGGAAGTGCTAATTTTAGTTTTAGTGGTATTAAAAGTCATTGTGTTAACTTGGTGCATAATGAAAAACAAAGAGGTAACGAAATTAATAAAGAAAACTTATGTTGTTCGTTTCAAAATGCTGTGACAAAATCTTTAATTGATAAAACTATGATTGCATTGAAAAAAACAGGCGCTAAAAGGCTAATACTGGCTGGTGGTGTTGCTAGTAATAGTTTTATAAGGGAGTCATTAAAAAGTATGTGCGAAAATAATGATGTGGAGTTTAGTGTACCTGATAAAAAGTATTGTACTGATAATGCTACAATGATTGGTGCGGCTGCATTTGTTTTATATAAACAAAATAAGTTTTCTGGACTTGATACTAATGCTAAAAGTCATGAATTGTTAAGTTTGTAATTGACTTTCATCTAAATAATTATAAAATTAAATTAAGGACTGTTTATGGAAAAAAGAAAAGGATTTTTTAAAATTATGTTTAGTACGGTTATGTTAATATCGATTTTAACACTAAGTTTTTTTGGCGTGACTTATGCTTGGACTAATAACTTATTTGAAAATAATTCTGATAGGGAAAAAGTAGATGTTTTCTATACCGATGGCTCTTTTATTAATGCTTTTTGTTCTAAAGAAAGTAATGAAGTATATGAAAAAGAGTTTTATATAAATAATAATGGATTAAATGATAACTATTATAATTTAAAAATAAAAATAGATAATTTGAGTTATGAAGAAACTGCTGACTTTTTTAGTTATGAATTATATGATAAAACTAATAATGTTTCATTAACAGGAGTGAAATCACTATCTAATATTACTAGTCCAAGTGAGATAATTTTATTAAATAATAGTATAATTGGTAAAAATGAAAAGCAGGAATATGTTTTTAAATTGTTTTGTGATAAAGAGACAGTTGGTACTGATAAAAATGGTTCAATAAGTTTGCATATTGCTGTAGATTAATTTAATATATAAGATGGTTGTACTTTTTGTACAACTTTTTTTGTTTTGTTAATATAATTTATTGGTGATACAATTGAACTATAATAAGGCAGGACTTTCAGATAAAGATGTAATACTTAGTAGAGAAAAACATGGAAGTAACAGAATCATCAGTAGTAAAAAAAATAGTTTCATAAAACTTGTTATAGAGTCTTTAAATGATCCTATTATAAAAATATTACTTATTGCTTTAGGAGTAAAAGTTGTTTTTTTGTTTCAAGATAGTGATTTTTATGAATTAATTGGTATTATTTTATCAATTTTAGTAGCAAGTATTATAAGCAGTTTAAGTGAATATGGAAGTGAAAAAGCATTTCAAAAATTAGCTGAAGAAAATAGTAAAATAAATGTAAAAGTATTTAGAAATGGGAAATTGGTTAATGTTGATATTGATGATATTGTAGTAAATGATGTAGTGTTATTGGAAAGTGGGGATAGGGTCTGTGCAGATGGGGTGCTAGTAAGTGGCGAAGTTTATGCTGATGAGTCTATGCTTAGTGGCGAACCTAAAGAAAAATATAAGAAGTCAGGGGATAATGTCTTTAGGGGTAGTATAATTACAAATAAACATGGGATAATGAAAGTAAATGCGGTGGGTACTAATACATTTTATGGTAATATCGCAAAAAGTATAGAAGAGGATAGTCCAATTAGTCCACTTAAACTTAGACTTAGAAAGTTAGCTCAAACAATTAGTAAAATAGGATATTTTTGTGCGTTTTTAGTTATGCTTTCATATTTGTTTAATGTGATTGTTGTGGAAAATAATTTTGAGTTTAACTCTATTATAAATGTGTTAACAGATTACAAAAGTTTAGTTCCACATTTGCTGTATTCACTAACACTAGCTGTCACTATAATTGTTGTGTGTGTACCAGAAGGTTTGCCTATGATGATTACTTTGGTGTTAAGTTCTAATATGAAAAGAATGCTAAAAAATAATGTTTTGGTAAGAAAATTAGTTGGTATAGAAACGGCTGGTAATATTAATATTCTATTTAGTGATAAAACTGGTACTATAACTAAAGGTGAGTTTAGTGTAGTTGGTTTGTGTTTATATGATAATACATTTTTTAAATCTTTTGATTCTATTAAATCAGATAAATTAAAAGAATTAATGTATTTATCATTAATTTATAATAATGCTGCGTATTTTAACGATAAAGAAATTATAGGTGGTAATGTTACTGATCGAGCAATTATGAAGTTTGTTGGTAGTAATGATAGGACTAAATACGAAACGTTATCTGAAGAATCGTTTGATAGTAAAATTAAATATTCTAGTGTGACTTTAAATTATGAAAAGAGTACTACTTTTTATAAAGGTGCATATGAAAAGTTAAGTAATAAAATATCTTTTTGTTATGATAAAACAGGAGCTAAAAGATTAATCAAAAAACAAGAATTGGATTCTTTAGTTGATAAATATTCAAAAGATGGATATAGAATAATAACTTTAACTACATGTTCTGGTAGCAGTCATACTTTTTTAGGTTTTGTACTAATAAAAGATGAAGTGAGAAAAGAAAGTATTGAAGGAATTAAGATGGTAAAAGAAGCGGGTATTCAAACTGTTATGTTAACAGGGGACTCTTTAGAGACTGCTAAAAATATTGCGTGTGAAGTTGGTTTAATTAGTGATAATAATGATATTGTAATTACTAGTGATGAATTAAATGAGATGTCTGATGAAAAAGTAAAAAAAGTTTTGCCTAATTTAAAAGTGGTCGCTAGAAGTTTACCTAATGATAAAAAAAGATTAGTTTTGTTATCTCAAGAACTGGGATTAGTAGTTGGTATGACTGGAGATGGTGTAAATGATGCGCCGGCTTTAAAAAAAGCAGATGTGGGTTTTGCAATGGGTAGTGGTACTGAAGTAGCAAAAGAAGTTAGTGATATTGTAATTATTGATGATAATTTTTTAAGTATTGCTAAAACTATTTTGTTTGGTAGAACTATTTTTAAAAGTATTAGAAAATTTATTATATTTCAGTTGACTGTAAATCTATGTGCAGTAAGTTTATCAGTAATTGGACCTTTAGTTGGCATTGTTACACCGGTAACAGTGATACAAATGTTGTGGATAAATATGGTTATGGACACTTTGGCTGGGATTGCTTTTGCTTATGAGGCACCTTTAAAAGATTATATGAAAGAAAAACCTAAAAAGAAAGATGAACCTATAATGAATTCATATATGATAAATGAAATTTTTTCAACAGGTATGTTTAGTACATTAATTTGTTTTTTCTTTCTAAAGTCAAAATACATTCATCAATTATTTAGAATAGATAATAATGATAAATATGTTATGACTGCTTTCTTTGGACTATTTATCTTTTTAGCTATTTTCAATTCTTTTAATGCACGAACTCATAGGTTAAACTTGTTTGCTAACATTTTTAGAAATAAGGCATTTTTATTAATTGTTAGTTTAATTATTGTCGTACAATTATTTTTGATTTATTGTGGTGGTAGTATATTTAGAACAACTGGTTTAACTTTCTTGGAGTTTCAAGTTATGATTTTTTTAGCATTTTTAATTATTCCGTTTGATTTGTTAAGAAAAATAGTATTAAAAAAAATCAACAAACTTGATGGTTGTTAATTTCTGTTATCTGGTTTAAAAGTTTTAATATATGCGTGTTCATACTCATCTTGAAATAATTTTAATTCTTTTTCTCTTTTGTTTGCAAATTCAACTAATGCTTCTGCTTCTTTTTGTAAGGCTTCAAGTTCTTGAACTGTTAAACTTTTTGATGAAAGTGAATATAATCTTTGCATATAAATATCAACATATCTTCTTATTGGAGAACTTGAGTGGGAGTATGTAGGAAGTTTTAATCCATAGTGTCCTATATTTTCTAAGGAATAGTTTGCTTTAGGATAGATTTCTTTTAAAAGGGTAATTAAATCTTCGCTTGGATTTGAATGATTTTTTATGATCGATTCTATACTGGATGCTGTTGGTTTTTCGTGAATCCTATATATGACTGGAAGTCCATCAAATTGTGAAAGATATTCTGCAAGTAAACTATTATATAACACCATACTTTCACTTACTATTTTTTCTGACAATGCCAGTGTATCAGTATTTGTGTCTTCGCCAAACAATTCTTTTATATTTCTATAATCATTTTTTTGAGCGTTTTCAAGTAGTGATGTAACGTGTTCTAATAATTTTAAGTTGTAGTCAATTTCTCCACTTGCTGTAGTTTCTCTTCTCAAAATTCTATCAGATAAATAATATGATAAATTGTGAGTTATTGATGTTGTTTCATTAGAAAAAGTATATGATTGTACTTTTCCATTTTCACTAATTCTAGCATATAAACTTAGTACATTTCTAGGTATTTTTGCTTCTAATGATAGGTATGATTTAGACATTTCTTTAGGAATCATGTGTATTACTTGATTTGGTAAATATAAAGATCTAAAACGATTATATATTGCTTTGTCTAATGGAGAATTAGGTAATATAAAGGCCCCTACATTTATTATGTGAATACCTAAAGTGTATCCATCTTTTTCTCTTTTTATTGATAACGCATCATCTTTAATTGTCCCTAAACTATCTGAATCAATTGTGAAAGTTATTGGTGAAACTTGCTTATATGTTAATATTTGTATGCTTGGGCTAGAGCTTATATCTGAACATGGAAAATCGGTTTCTATTTGATATTTAGTCATTGTATCACTTAGAGAATTCACTTTATTTTTATTTTTCATAATGTACTCAATTTCTGATAAAATTATTTTGTACCTAGTTGATTTATTTGGCTTTTTTAAACTTTTTAATTGTTCAAAATAAGCTAGATCAATCTCTGGCACTTCAATTTGACTTTTTAATACATGTAGTAAATGTAAATAATAATATATATCATCACTTTCTGCTTCTACGCACACAAAACATTTTTCTAATAATTTCATGAACATTTTGGCGTTTTCAGCATTTTGTTTTTCTTGTTCTAATTGTTTTCCTGCTTCGCATATCTTTAAGACTCTTTTTCCTTCTAAAACATTTTCTAAATCACTTATTTGTGAATTAAATTTTTTACTTATTTCTTTTTCATTTTTAAAATCTAATAAGTTAAGTCTTTCTTTTATTAGATTTAAATTATCTTCCATTCCTTCATTTAAAAACTCGCCAATCAATCCAGTTAGTTTGATTATTAGGCGAGCTTGTTTATAGTAGTATAAGTGAGAGTCGTTTTTGCTAAATGTGCCAGATGCAACTGTTTTATCTAGTAGCGCTATTATTTTTAAGGCGTTTGAAAAAACATTTTCATCTTGAGTTTTTACGTAATCTGTTACTTCAGTATCAAGTAGTTTAAAAAGCAAACGAATTAATTGTTTAGAATTATCCATGCTAATATTATAATTTAATTTTTTTTGTAATTCTTCCAAAATTATGTTTAAATCATCGTTCTCTTCAATAATTTTAATAACAGAAACCTTTTTACCCATTTTGCACCTACAATCTATATTTTGATTGTATCATAGTTTGTTTTGTTTAATCAATTAAAACTTTGCAACTAAATAAAAAAGTTTGATATAATGTTTTTAGGAGTTTTTATGAAAAAAAATATTTGCTTTTTAATTTATATTGTTATTTTATTGGTGTTTATTAGTTTAACTTTAATAGAAATTATAAAGTATTTATTTTTTAATTCTAATTTGTTTGGTCTTTTATATTTGATATTAAATTGTTTTTTAGCTTTTAATTTATTTATTATAGTAATTAATTATAAAAATGGTAATGTAAAAATTAGAATTAGTAAAAATTGTTTCATCATTGTATTGGGACTAATTGGTAGTTTTATATTACCCAATATTAGTTATTCATTAAATAGTTTTGTAGATGAAAGTAGTTTATTTGTGGATAGTATTTTTTGGATTAGTCGAATTGTTAAACCAATTTTATACTTATTATTGGCTGGTTTATCAGTTATGGAATATAGGCTTTATGCAAATAAATAACTTGTATTTTATCTCATATTGTATTAAAATATCATTGTGAGGTGAAGTATGAAGAATTTTTGGGAAAAGTATAAAGTAGTTATTATTGTGATAGTTTTATTAGCTGCTTTTGTTGGATTATCATTTTTATTAGAAACAGATAGTGGAAATAATACTATGAGTTCAACTGATAGTGTGTCTGAATGGGTAAACGATAGCTTGAAAGAAGAATATACTATTGCTGTTATTGCACAAACAACTTGTCATTTTTGTGAAATGTATCAACCAGTAGTTGAGAGTGTAGAAAGTCAATATGAAGATTTAAATGTATATTGGTTCCATACTGATGAATTATCTAATGCTGATTATTCAACTTTAAGTGGTACTTATGATATTTCAGATACTTTTAGCGGAACTCCATACACAATGTTAACTTATCATGGTGTATTAATTGATTACATCAGTGGATATGTTGAAGAATCAGAGTTAATACAGTTTTTAGTTGATAATGGAGTAATTAATGAATAATATTCATTAATTTTTTTGTATAATATGATAAAGAAAATCGCTTTTTGTGTTTTATTAGTTTTGGTTATAGTTCTTTTATTAAAATTCTATTTATCTGATTATAGTATTAAATATGATTTGGATGGTTATAGTATTTTAGAAAAGTATGAAGATGGTAAGTATTATTTTGAAATTAGCAAAGATGACCTTGTTGTTAATTTCTTAGTGTTTAATAATAGAAAACTAACTAAAAAGTTACTTGAAAGTGTTAATTTGTTTGACGGAGAAAATTACGATTGTTTAAATCCTGTTTTAAACGGATTAGAAAGTTATCCACTATGTTATAACAGCGAAAAAGAGTTAATTCATTTTTCTATGATATCTGAAGAAGATGTTTTTGATTATTTAGATAGTTTAAATTTAAAAGTTATGAATGAAAATGATGCGGAAGATGAGTTTTATTTTTCAGATAATTTGGATGATAATACTTATATTGCAGTTTGGAAATATAATGGATTTTATTTGCTCAATGGCGATGGCGTTAAAACTTTAGATATTTTTGAAACTGATAGGTATAGTAATGATTTGAGTTATTTACACGAAAATAAGTTGTTTTTTCCAAATTATGACGAAGACTTGTTTTTTACTAAGTTCATTTTATTAGATATTACTGATGGAAATTATAAGATTTTTGAAACAGATTATGAAATAAGTTATGATTCTTATATTTCTGGAACTCATAAGAAAAATATATACTTATTTGATAATAAGAATGAAAATCTATATGAAATAAACATGAAAAATGGTCGTATAGAATTAATTGGAAGCAAAGAAACTGGTCATATAAAATATGAAAATGGTAAAAAAGTAGATGCAGAACTTAATGAATATAAAAAAGATAAAGTTATGTATTTTGACTTACAATATAATAATTTAGTTGTGCTTAATAATAGTTATTTTTATACTTATAATGAAAATATATTAACTAGATTTATTGATAATGAAGATTTTAATGTTTCTTACATTTATAATAACGATGTATATTATATTTATAAAGATAATTTATATAGATTTAATCCATTATCAGGTAGTGAATTAGTTTTACATTATTTTGAGTTAAATTTTAATGATAGTAATAGAATATTTATTTATAATAAATAAAATCACTTTAATATAAAAATCATATATTATATTAGGTGATTTTTATGTTATTAAATGTTAATAGGGAAATGATTGAAACTCCTTATTATAGTGTTTATGTGGTATCTGAAGGAGATACTTTATATAAAATTAGTAGAAGGTTTAATGTCAATCCGAAATTACTTGCTGAATTAAATGGTTTAAAAATGGATGAGTATATTTATCCAAATCAAGTTTTGTTAATTCCTAAAAAAGGTGTTCAGTTTTATATTACAAAAGATGATGACACACTTGCAGGGGTAAGTAAAATCTTTAATGTCAGTGAAAACGATGTTATTAAACAAAATAAAAGTATCTATTTGCTTCCTGGACAGATGATTTTTTACAAAGATTAACCTAGTAATTAGGTTTTTTTATTGTAAAATATTTGATATTATTTTATAATTAGATTGTATAATAAAGGAGTTGTTAAATGTGATTATAAGAAAGCCTTATGCATTTTTGATAAAACATTTTAGATTAATTCATTTGTTTATATTTGCATTTTTGCTATATGTTGCTTATAAATCAACTGCTTTATTGAATTTTTTTAATGGTTATGTATCAAATGGTTATTATTCTTATGTTGATAATTTGGCAGGGTCGTTAATTGATTTTTATTTATTTTTAGCTATTGCACTTATTATTTTGCTTGGTGCGACTATTTATATTTTGCTAAAATGGAAAGACAAAAAAAGAGCCTTGTATGTTTATATGTGTTGCTTTTATTTATTGCTTTTTATTGTATTTATAATTTATTTTGGATTTTTATCTGTCATTGAAAATGAAGTTGTAGATGAAAGAGCGCTTCGTACTTATAGAGATATTATTCTAATTGTTAATTTACCACAGTATTTCTTTTTAGTAATGATGTTTATTCGTGGGATTGGCTTTGATATAAAAAAATTTGATTTTAGAAAAGATATGGAAGAGTTAAATATTGAAGCGCCAGATGATGAAGAAGTTGAAATAAGTTTTGGTAAAGATAATTATAAAATAAAGAGAAAAGCCAGAAGAACTTTTAGAGAGTTTAAATATTATGCACTAGAAAATAAGTTTTTCTTTGGTGTTATATGTGCATTATTGCTTGTGTCTTTTGGTTTTATGATTTATCTTAATTTTGAAGTTTATAATAAAAAATTCAATGAAACTGAGTTATTTAGTATTGATGGAGTTAATTTTAAAGTTTTATCATCTTATGCAAGTAATGTAGACTATGTTGGCAATTATATAAATGAAGATAAGGAATATGTTATTGTTCAAATAAGTATGAATAACAATACTGATGAAAGAAAAGTGTTAAAAACTGAAGATTTAAAGTTAATTGTTGATGGCGAAGAATATCCTGTTAGTTTTTCTAAAAATAATTATTTTATAGATTTTGGAGAGGGATATTATAAACAAACTTTATATCCTGGCGAAGAAAAAGTTTATATTTTGATTTATGAGATTCCTAAAGAAAAGGTTAGTGATTCTTATATTTTTAGGATGAGAAGTGATGTTAATTATTCTAGTGGTGAGATTAAATCAAATCATAGAGATGTCATTATTAGACCTATTTATTATCAAAAAGATGATGATATTCAGGAGATTAATTTAGGGAATTTAATTGATTTAAAGTCAAGTACTTTAACAGATATGAGTGCAATTGTTATGTCGTATGAGTTTAAAAGTTCTTATACAATTAATTACGAATACTGTGTAGTTGGAACATGTTATACAGGTGAAAAGGTATTGAAACCTGATATTGTTGGAAAAATACCTAAAACTATTATGAAATTAGAAGTTGATTTTGATAATAATGAGAAATTATATATCAATAAGTATTTAAAAAATAATGAAGATTTAATTAGTCTATTTGGTAAATTAGTTTATACTATAAATGGGGTTACTAAGACCACTAATATCGAAACGTTTGAATATGAATATTTGAACGGAAGAGAAGTTTATGCAGAGGTACCTTTAGAGGTTACTGATGCAACAAAAATTATACTAAATATTACAGTTAGAAATAAAAGTTTTAATGTTAATTTGAAATGAGGAATATATTATGGAAAAACCTAAGACAAGAAAAGAGTTGGTAAAAGCTTTAGTAAGCACTAATTTAACTGATGAAGAGCATGATGAATTAATGGAAATGCTTATAGACAATCCAATTAGCATTAATTTAGAAAAAAATGATAATTTAACTTTTAGTGAAAAGGTTGCCGATAAGATAACTGCACTTGCGGGTAGTTGGGTATTTATAATTTGTTTTGCATCTTTTATTCTTTTTTGGATAGTTTTAAATACTTTTATAATTATTAAAAATCCTGTAGATCCATATCCTTTTATTTTACTTAATTTGTTATTATCTTGTATTTCAGCATTGCAAGCGCCTTTTATCATGATGAGTCAAAATAGACAATCTAAAAAAGATAGCATGAGAAATGAAAATGATTATTTAACAGATTTAAAAAGTGAACTAATTTTAGAAGAACTCCATAACCAAATGGATGAAATTATTAAAAATCAAAAAAAACTTTTTAAATATATTGATGAAAAAGAATCTTTAAAATAGTAAAAAAATTGTTTTTTGTTTAGAAACTTTTAGATAGTTTGAAGATTTAATAAATAATGAATTTGAATGTATTGAAACTTTGGTATTTTATTTAAAGAAAATTAAAATAGTTAGTGTAAAAAGTCAATAGATTTGCAATAAAATTTTTAGGCAAAATCAAAAAAGCACTAGTACAACTAGTGAAAATTTATATTATTGGAGCGAATTATATACAAGTTACGAACTTTGTTCTTTTTCTATAAATATTATATATGAATTATTATTAAATTTTAATAGGAGTATAGAAAAAAATTGCCGTATATAGTATAATTTTGTTGTTAAATTATCTTGAAAGTTGTAAGTGGAGAAAGTCATGAATAAAGAAAAAATATTAGATAAAGTTGTTAAACTTATTGTAATGTATAAAAATGGGGAACTTGGCGGAGAAGTAATGCCAGAAGATGCCAATCCACATTTTGAGAGCTCCAGTTTAGAAAATTATTTATATTTTACTTTGCCAATGGCACTAAATTATCAAAGAAATTCTTATACACTTTGGGAAAGTGCGTTAAAAACCTATACTGATGAAGAAACTAGATTTGTATTTGATCCTAAG
>CALVVN010000031.1 GCA_944363865.1 uncultured Bacilli bacterium | reverse complement strand
ACACCATCATTAAACAAAAGTTTTAAATTCCAAAGTGATTGGCCAAATAATTCAAGTCAGACATATATATTAGAGTCGCTACTAAACGACTTAAAAAATGATGCTAATAGAGAACTAATTGAAGAAGAGAATAACCTAATATTAAAAAGCACAGTAAACTATCCAAACAACAGTAATTTAGTTAATCAAGCAGTAACATTTAGCAAAGAAATGGAACTTGAAAAAGTAGAAGTATTCAATAGTTCTGGAACTGCACAAATAACACTAGTGGTAACAGAACTAGATTTAAAAGCAAACAACAGTAAAGAAATATTCAATTTAAACAGCATCATACAAGAATCTGAAGTAGAGACTGAAAGCGAAACAACTGGAACAATAGATGACATAATATATCCAATGTACATTCCTACAGGCACAACATATAGTAGTGAAGAAAAAGTTACAAATGAAACTAGCGAAAGAGTAATTTTGACATATACAGGTGAAAAACCATTTATAATGATAGAAGAAACAGCACAGATTCCAGAAGAAACTGAAGTTACAGCTGTAAATGGAGAATTAGTAACATATGGAAATATAATTGGTGTAATGACTGATACATCGCTAAATTGGACATCAAATGGAATGGAATATTATCTAATCAGTTCAAATATGAATACAGAAGAACTTCTTCAAATTGCAGCATCAACAGCTACTGTCGCTGTATCATCAGTAAAATAACGTCTAGATATTAGACGTTTTTTAAATATTAACTAAAAACTTATAAAAAACTAAACTAAATAGAAAAAATTTAATAATCACAAAAATAGTGTTATAATAAATATCGATATAATTTCAAACTTATAGAATAGATTAGGAATGATAACAAACTCAACATATAAATAGGAATATACTTAAGATTATCTAAAGAAGCTGAAAGGTTAGAGTAGCAGAATAACTACACAAGATATTTACCTTTACAAGAGAAGGTATAAAAATAAGGAGGTAATAGATGAATAAAGATAAATTAGAAACAGTATCAAATCTTTTTGAGGGTAATGAAATAAGAAGTATTTGGAATAATGAAAAAGAAGAATATTATTTTAGTGTAATAGATGTTATTAGTGCATTAACTGAATCAAATTATCAAAAATCAAGAAATTACTGGAAATGGCTAAAAGCAAAATTAATTGATGAGGGTAGTGAACTGGTTAGTAATACTAACCAGTTGAAAATGAAAGCGCAAGATGGCAAATTAAGAGAAACCGATACTTTAGATACTAAAGGAATATTGAGATTAATTGAATCAGTTCCTAGCCCTAAAGCTGAACCTTTTAAATTATGGCTTGCTAATTTAGGCAGTGAAAGAATAGATGAGGTGTTTGATCCTGAAATTGCTATTAACAGGGCAGTAGATTATTATAGAAAACGAGGATATAGTGATAAATGGATAAAAGATAGACTAGATGGAATTATTGATAGAAAACAACTTACAGATGTTTGGGCATCTAGTGGTATCACTAAAGATTATGAATATGGGATACTAACAAATGAGATTTACCAAGAATGGTCTGGAATGAAAGCAAGTGAATATAAAGCATTTAAAGGACTTCGTAAAGAGTCTTTAAGAGATAATATGTCTCGTGTAGAAGTTCTTTTAACAGATTTAGGGGAAACAGCGACAATAGAACTTGCTAAAAAACATAAGCCTTATGGTTTAGAACAAAACAAAAAAATAGCAAAGATGGGTGGTAATACTGCAAAAGTTGCTAGAGATGACCTTGAAAGAAAATTAGGAGAATCAGTAATAACAAAAAATAATAACTTAAACTATAAATATATTGATGTACAAGACAAAATTGAAAATAAAATTAATAAAAATATATAAGATACTATTAAAACTTTAGCAAGTTTATGTTATAGTACCATCACTACTAAATGACTTAAAAAATGATGCAAATATAGAGTTAATTGAAGGACAAAATAACCTAATATTAAAAAGCACAATAAACTATCTAAATAACAAAGAAATACAGCATTAACCGCTACTGTAACTGTATCATCGGTAAAAAAACACATAAATATTAACTAAAAACCTGTAAAAAAAACATAAAATAACTTGATTTTTAGTAATATCATTAGTAAAATGATAAATGTAAGCATGATATGCTTAACGAAATAATATGGAGGTAGTTGGAAATGACTAAAAACGCATTAGTTGAATTTATTGCTGCAAAAGCTGGTTTAACAAAAGCTGATGCTGCAAGAGCACTAGAAGCTACATTAGAAGGAATTGAAAATGGATTAAAAAAAGAAGGGAAAGTATCATTAGTAGGATTTGGTACATTCTCAGCTAAAAAAAGAGCTGCTAGAGAAGGTATTAATCCTTTAACAAAACAACCATTAAAAATTCCTGCAAAAACAGTTGCTTCATTTAAGGCTGGAAGTAAATTAAAAGATGCTTTAAATTAAAAAGCCGTTTGGCTTTTTTTTTATGTCAAAATGTAATATAATAATAGTATATGAAAGAAAAATATTTTAACGTATTAAAAACACTAAATAGTAGAGGTTATGAAGCTTACATTGTAGGCGGTTTTGTTCGTGATAAACTTTTAGGAATAAACACGAGCGACATAGATGTATGCACTTCTGCAACGCCTAAAGAAGTATTAGATATTTTTAAAAATAACGTAAAAGTTATAGAAGATTATGGAGCAGTAAAATTAACGCTAGATGACAACACAATAGATATAACTACGTTTAGAGAAGAAGAAAGTTATGAAAATAACAAGCCTACGAAAATTAATTACACTAAAGATTTAAAAAAAGATTTACTTAGAAGAGATTTTACAATTAACACACTTTGTATAGATAAAGATTCAAATATAATAGATATATTAAATGCAAGAAGTGATTTAGAAAATAGGATCTTAAAAGTCGTAGGAGATACAGAAACAAAATTAAAAGAAGACGCCACAAGAATGCTAAGAAGTTTAAGATTTATGACAGTCTATAATTTCAAGTTAGATGATAAACTAGAAAAATATATCTTAGATAATAAAGAGAAGTTTGATACAATTAGTTATACCAAAAGAAAAGAAGAGTTAGAAAAACTATTTAAACACGATGAAGTAAAACCATTTTTAGATTTTACAAAAGAGCACGATATTGAACAATATTTAGGTATAAAATCAAATGATTTTGTTGAAACAGGTACGATAACAGGCGTATGGGCACAACTAGAAGTATCCCCTGAATATCAATTCAGTAAAAATGAGAAAAACGAAATAAACGAGATTAAAGAAATAGTAAAACGAAAAAACATAAATAAAGAAACAATATATAAACATGGATTATACGTTTCAATGATTGCAGGAGAAATATTAGGTATAGACAAAAGTATCATAAACGAGATATACAAAAACTTACCAATAAAAAACATTAAAGACATAAATATAACATATTTAGAAATTAAAGAAATATTAAATGTAGGTCCTAAAACTACTAAAAATATTTTAAAAACACTTGAACGAGAAATATTAAATGGTAAAATAGAAAACAAACGAGAGATTTTAATAGAAAAAGTTAAGGAGTATTTATGAAAGAATTAAAAGATTTTTTAAAAACTAAAAGCTTTGTAATTAATTCAAGTGTATTAAAAAACATTTGCAACTTAGAAATTAGTTTAAAAGAATTTATTTTAATTTTATATTTTATAAATATAGATAACCATTTAGATTTAGAAAACATAAAAAAATATATTGATTTTTCTGATGAAGAAATACTAAATATTTATACTTCATTACTAAATAAAGGTTTTATAGAAATAAAACTAAACAAAAATGGTTCTACTATCGATGAAGAAATTAGTTTAGATTTATTTTATGATAAATTAATACTAAATAAAAAAGAAGAAAAACAAGAAACAAATATATTTGAAATATTTGAAAGTGAATTTGGACGCACTTTAAGCCCAATGGAATATGAAACGATTAATACATGGTTAGATAGCAATATAGATGAAGAAACTATTAAAAATGCTCTTAAAGAAGCTGTAATGAACGGCGTCACTAATTTAAAGTATATTAATAGTATAATATACGAATGGACTAAGAAAGGAATAAAAAATAAATCACTAGAAGAAACAAAAGACTTTAAAGATTTATTTGATTACGATTGGCTTAAAGATGAATAGTAAAGAAATAATAGAAGTTTTAGATAGTTATATAAAAGACCCGAAATGCGAACTAGAATTTAATAAGGATTACGAATTAGTACTTGCAGTAATGTTAAGTGCACAGACAACTGATAAACGAGTAAATGCAGTGACAAAAGAATTATTTAAAGAATATGATACATTGGGTAAACTCAATAAATTAAATATAGAAGAAATAGAACAAAAAATAAAATCAATTGGAATGTACAAACAGAAAGCTAGACATTTTAAGAAAATAGTAGAAGCGTTGTCAAAGATAGGTTATGTTCCAAATGATAGAGAATATTTAGAAAAACTAAGTGGAATAGGTAGGAAAAGCGCGAATGTAGTGTTAGCCGTATTATATAATGAACCATGCATAGCTGTTGATACACATGTCACAAGAGTAAGTAAAAGGTTAGGTTTAGCTGACGAAAATGACGATGTATTAAAAATTGAAAAAAAATTAATGAATTTTTTTCCAAAAGAAAATTGGATAAAAATTCATTACGAATTAGTACTATTTGGTAGATATTTTTGCCTAGCAAAAAAACCACTGTGCAAAGACTGCAAGTTCAAAGAAATATGTACATATAAAAAGAGTTCAAATTAATATGAACTCTTTTATAATTACTCAATATAAATACTTCTACCTTCACTACTATAAGTTACACCTAAATATACAACATGATAAGTAATTTGGTACCATCCCTTTTGAGAAGTATCTATATCATCTAAGCTAGCTATTGTTTCATTACTAACTCTATCTTTAATAGACATAGAAATAGTACTTTTGTCTATAGTTTCTGTCATATCTAAACCGTTAACAATTATTTTAATTGTATCCGTACCTACATTAGGGATAGTTTCACCAATTTTAATAGTAGGATGTATCTTTCCGCTTCCTTCTAAAGCAAGTAATTCAATATCAACTGTCGTAGCAGAGCCAGTAATAGTTTTGCTCATTCCGTTACTAGCATTATCTTTAAATATACTATAAGCACTTTTGACAACAATTTCATTATATCCGCTAGTATTACTTATCGTATAAGTTGTATCTGTAGTAAATCCTACGTATTTCGTACTATCGCCGTTTTTTAAATATATATCAAATCCAAAGTCGCCCATATAAGTTTTATTATATTGTAATCTTAAATTATAATACTTATCAGCATAATTACCATAATTAGTATTAAAATAATTTTTTAAATATTCTTCAGTAGAAACTTCAGGAGCGCCAGGAGATACCCAACTAATAGTCGCACCATTGTCAGTCTCAATAACACTTAAATCAGTAGGATCAGAAAGTTTAGTAAATCTTGGAGATACTTCAGAAGGTTCAGTACCTTTGATAAACATATGTGTTTCAACTAAATCTTCAGGGGTATATTCACTAGCTAACTGTGCTGGAATTGTCTCTAATTCAACTTTTACTGAACTAATACCTCCAGGATTAGAAAACTTAGAATTCTTTTCAAATAAGTTATTTAACAGTACGCCTTGTATTCTATTTCTGTTGCTAGTAGATGAACTCATAGTATTATAATATTCACTATATAATTCATCATAACCGTACCAGAAAGATAGAGTATAGTCTGGGCTATAAGTTGCTACCCATGAATCACGAATCGTACTAGATGGAACACCAGCTTCTCTAAGAGCATCACTATCATAACTACTAGTACCTGTTTTAGTTGCTATTTGAGTTCCACTAACTTTTACAGTATAAGGTGTAACACCAAAGAGTATATTAGTTATCATATAAGCTGTCTGAGCAGACATAACTTTTTCTCTTTTATGTTTAGGTTCAACAACTTCGCCAGTATCTCTATAAACAAACTTAGTTACAGTATAAGGTTCAGTAAAATATCCACCATTAGCAAATGCAGAATAAGCACCGGCAAGTTCAGTAGGAGTAACTCCATTAAACGCACCAACTGCATGAGCTTCATGTAAATATCCATCAGATGTTTCTGGCGTAATTCCTAATGAAGTAACAAAGTCATATATTAAATCATTATCAATAGATTGAAATGCTTGCAAAGCAACAGTATTTTTACTTTTAACTAATGCATATTTTAAAGTTACCAAGCCTTCGGTTCTGTTATTCCAGTTAGATATAATCTGCCCACTAGAATAAGCAACATCATCTTCATCAAAGAAAGGTGTATAAGTAGACCACTTTAAATATTCAATACCTGGTCCATATTCAAATAATGGCTTTGCTGTAGAACCAGGATGGCTATCTATTTCTGTTGCATAGTTAAATCCTAAAGCTCTGTCTTTGTTTCTACCGGCACCGACAGCAATCATTGCACCAGTATCGTTGTCAATCATACTTATTCCAACTTGTATCTTTTCATCTTTAAATTCGTAACCTAATTCTTCATTATAAAACTTATTAATTACATCTTGTTTACTTTTAATAATAGTACTATATATTTCCATAGAAACATCATATGGACTTACATCGTATTCATTTATTATTTCCTTTACTATTGTATCAATCGCACCTTGATATTCACTGACATTTGAAGCACCTTCATTTACAAGCAAGTCTTTAATATGAATACTTTTTGCAGCTTCGCATTCCTCTTCAGTAATATAGCCATGTCTTAACATCAAGTTTAAAACGATGTTCTTTCTGGCATCTGCGTTATCAGGATACACGTAAGGGTCATATGCTGTTGGCGCTTGAAATAACCCAGCTATCATAGCTGCTTCAGGCAACGACAAATTAGCTGCGCTTTTACCAAAATATACTTGAGAAGCTTGTTCAACGCCATATGCACCACTACCTAAGAAAGGTCCATTTACATAAAACTCAATAATTTCATTTTTAGTATAACTCTTTTCAACTTTAAATACAGCCATATAAATATCTGTAAACTTTCTTATAATACCTTCTATTCCAGTAGAAGTGGTATCAGTCCAAGTATTTTTAACAACTTGCATTGTAAGAGTAGAAGCACCACCTGCATCGGAATTACCCATTAATTGGCCAATAGATGCTTTAATAAATCTAAATAAGTCAAAACCATTATGTTGGAAAAACCTTGAGTCTTCTGTCGCTACAATCGCATCTATTAAAACTTGACTTAACTCGTCATAAGTAACCTTTTCTCGTTTTTCAACCGAATCATTACCGACGCTAGTTCCCAAAGTTGCCATTATCTCTCCATCAGCAAAATAAATAATTGAAGCTTCTTTCTCGTAAAGCTTATCAGGATCAAAAGCAGGCGCATTTAAAACAATATAAGTTCCAAAAGCAATAACTGCCAAAAATACAACAATAGCTAAAACAGTAATACCAACTAAAATATAATAACCAACCCTAGAGTTTTTATTTTTCTTTTCCTTTTTTACCTTTTTAGTTTTCTTAGCCTTTTTTTCTTCTTTATCATTTTTAAGTTTAGCTTTTATCTTACTGCCTTTATTTCTTATCTTATTAAAATTAATTTTATTCCTTATACTTGTCATAATTCACTCCTTATCAATTCTTCAACGACTTTTATATAGTCAATTCTTGGAATATATTTTTCTTGAATAATATGTCCATATTCTTTAATAAATGTAAATGGTATACTTTTTCTATCATTATTTTTAATAAAATCAAGAATAATTTTACCTTCTAATAAATAAAAATTATTATTCATATATATAATGAGAAAAGTTATACCGCCATGTCTAATAATATTTCTAATATGTTGTAATTGATGTGCTTTAATATTAGATAAAGGAAAACTATTTTTACTTTTACATTCTTTTGCATCAAACTCAATGTATTTTCCTTTATATATACCATTGTAATCTAACGTTGATGTTTGCGAAAAAACCGCTTTATCAATTAAAGTTGTTTGCTTACTTCTGTAAGAAACATTTAAAACTTTAATAGGTGTGGGCTTTTTATATATAATAGCAATATCCTTAGATAAATAATAAGTATTAGTGTCATTAATAATATTTTCTAACCACATTCCACGATTAGCATATCCATTTTTATTTTTAACTGCCATTTAGTCCACCTAACTAATTATACTATATTTTAAAAAAAATATCTATTTTACAATATATTGACATAACAAATATGTAAAGAAAGCCAATAAATAGAAAAACATATAAAAGCAATTTTGTTTAAAACACATAATAAATATATTATTTGTATTTTTAAAAAAAGTGTGATAAAATAAAAACCGGCTTTAAAAAATAAGCACTTTTATGGATTTTATTTACTAGTGCTCATAAAATATGGGTGTAAATATTTAGAAATAAAAGGGTGTAATAACGAAGGGAGAGATTTATATGGCAGTAGTGTCAAAAAGTTATTTATTAGAAGCAGGTGTTCACTTTGGACATCAAACAAAAAGATGGAATCCAAA
>CALVVN010000030.1 GCA_944363865.1 uncultured Bacilli bacterium | reverse complement strand
ATATAATAAAGTTTATTGGTGACGATAGCAAAGTGGATACACCTGTTCCCATCTCGAACACAGAAGTTAAGCACTTTAACGGCGAAGATAGTGTAAGCGAAAATAGCAAGTTGCCAATATTTTTTTTAATTATAATTATATTGAAATAATTAACTAGAATTGGTATAATTTAAACACATGGCGTAATTGGTGAAGTGGTTAACACACCAGTTTGTGGCACTGGCATGCGTGGGTTCGATTCCCACATTACGCCCCATATATATAATAAAAGTCATAACGGCTTTTTTTATTTTACACAATTTTACAAATAATTAAATATCTTGCAATTATATTACTTTTTACGTATAATAAAACTGGAAGTGTATAAAATGGAAAAAAATAAAGAATTAGCCATAAAACTAATTACTGATAAAATTAACAATAAAACTTACTATACATTTGAAGAGATTTCGCTACAGACAGGTTATCATGTAAAATATTTATTTAAGTTACAAAAAGAAATAAAAAACGGTACAATTAAACTAACGCATGGCAACAAAAATAAAAAATCATATAATGCAATAAGCGAAGAAGAAAAAGAAAAAATAAAATATTTATATAGTAAGTCAAGCGCAAGCATTAGAAAGTTTGCAAGATTTTATAGCAAAAGGAGTTATTCGTGTATCTACAATATAGTACATGACATAAAAAGGAAAAATGGATGAAAAAATACTAAAAGTTTTTTATGAAGAAATAATAGAAGAAGCATCTTTTGGAAAAGTTGATGCTTATTTTACATTCAACATAGCATTTAATACTATAATAAATCAACAAGAAGTAACGTCAAATAATACAAAAGTTCTCAATACAATAGTGCCAACATTAATTATTAAAGATAAAAAACGATTTGATGAAATGCTTTTATCGTATGCTAAAAAAGCTAGTATTTTCTACGATTCTACATTTTATGATATTTCATATGATGAAACAATGCCTGAATATTATAGTGAATATATAAAAAGTATATTGACACTTGTTTGGAGTAATGCGACTAGTGAGGATTTTGCAAACCCTATAAATTATTTGCGAAAGAGAATAAATCATTTTGATAATCTAGTAGAAGTACCGGATAACTTTGCGAAAGAAACTAGCATAGGTTTATTAACATACGAAGTTTGCAAAGATCAAATGTTTAACGAAACACCATATTATTTTCAATTTTATATTGATGACTATCCACTGCCTGTAGTAAGATTTGGAACGAGTGAAGGTAAAGCTTATATATATGCAATACAAAATATAACAAAGCTTCCAAGAAATAAAAAATTAAATCGCGCAATGTACAAAGTAAACGAAGGATTAGATGTTGAAAATGAGCCAAAAGACAACATAGAAAACCCAGAAAATATAGTAGGTATAACACTTGCAACATTAATATCAGCAGTTTTAACATTAGGAGTTTTAAAAAACAATGGTTACAATGATGTGGAAATAAAACCTTACTTACCATCAAGATGGAATGCAAAAGAAATTGCATATTATAGGGCTTGCAAACAAAAACAAAATAAAGAAGAGTTTTTAAAAGAACAACATGAAAGACACATAGAAATTCAAAGAAATTTAACAGACAAGTTTTTAAGAACATTTAGAAGATTAGAATATCATCTAGACGGAATTGTAGTGACATTTTTACCATATATAAATAGTGAAAACATGATGATGCAAATAGGAGACGAAATAAAATTCAAATAACCCATTGTTACTAGAACTTTACCAAACTGTTAACCAATCAAGTTTTACAAAATAGAAGAAAGTGAAATTATTTCAAGCATGGAATATAAATTTATGTTTTACTTTTGTATGCTAATAAAAGAATTTATTTTTTTAAAATTACAACATAAAATCAAACGTCACAAAAAATGTTAAAATATAACACATTAAAAGGAGGAATTATATATGACTATAGAAAAAATTAAAGGTTATGAAGAACCTTTTAAGAAAAATGATAAGTATGGAGACTATGAAAGGGCGCCTTTTGAATTCTATAAAGGCGACATTCCAATAATAGTTACTGCGCCGCATACCACTAAGACAATTAATTTAAAAAGTGGACAAGAAAAAGCAAATGAGATTTATACTGGTGCTTTATCTTTAGCTACTAGAGAACAGACCGGATGTAATTTATTTATAAGATATAATATGCCAAAAAATATTACAACACCTGAAGAAGCAAGAAAACATTTAATAGAATACTATCAAAAATTAAAAGAATATATAGTAACAAATAAGATTAAATATCTAATCGACATCCACGGTGCATCAATAAAACGAAATTTTGATGTTGGAGTAGGCATAAGTAATGGAGAATTTGTTTTTTATGAAGATATATGGAAGGAAATAATAACTAGTTCGTTTGGTAGAAATAAAATTGTTGCTGACTTTAATACAATGTTTCAAGCAAGTAATGGAAATACGATATGTAGGAATATTTTTGAATTGTGTCAGATTAGAACGACGCAACTTGAAATTAACAAAAAATTTCGTTCACCTCGAGATTTTCCAGAAGAGTTTATGGCAATGCAAAATAGCTTAAAAGAAACAGTTGAAGGAATAAGTTTACAGTTAAAAAAATAATAGATATATTAATAATAAAATATACAAATATAATTTCAGTAATATTAGTATTCATTTTTAAAAAGAAAGTGATAATTATATATTACTAATGATACTATAAGAATGTACAAAATAAAAACTTACGAACTTTATAGGTTTGTAAGTTGTCTTCAAATGGAGCAGGTGAGGAGAATCGAACTCCCGTTAGCAGCTTGGAAGGCTGAAGTTCTACCATTAAACTACACCTGCACTAAAATCTACTTACAATTTTACCACTATTTATTGAAAAGTCAAGAAAAAAATTTGCGGCAATTATTACTTTGCGTTAATTTTAATTTGAATTGCAGATTTTTATTGAAAGTGCATAATTAATGTGCGATTAGTTTAAAAAAGTATATAATACTTTCTTAAGCAATTTGTTTGTCATTAAAGAAAGTATTGAAAATGACAAATTATTGTCATTTATCATATAAAGATAGAAAAAATATAGAAGACGGCTTAAACGAAAATAAATTCATTAATTAAATCGCTAAAGATTTAAATAGAAGTCATTCTACTATTTTAAGAGAAATAGACAGAAACAAAAACATTCTGAACCATCCAGTTGGAATAATTATAATATTAATCATCCCGGTTTAAATATAGTATAAACGCATACTGTTGAAGGTTTAAAAAATGAAAATGATTGTTTTCTTGCTCTTTTATGGAGAGAAACTGAATTCGTGCTTATTTTTAAACTACAATCTCAAACAACTGAAGAAGTTACTAGAATATTTGAAATATTACAAACTCTTATTCCTTCAGACTTTTATAAAGATTTATTTCAAGTCATTCTTACTGATAATGGTCACGATTTTTTTGACGTCAATAACATTGATGTATTCATTCTATTGGCGGATACGTTATTTATTTGTTTTTTTGTGGCCCACATGTTTCTCACAAAAAGGTATGCTTGAAAAAAATCATGAATTCATAAGATATGTATTACCCAAAAGTTCTTCTTTTAAAAATATTATCTATGAATTTTTTGAACAATAATCTGAAATATATTCTTTAACTTCATCATAGGACATTGATAAACTATATGATAATTCATAATATAATAAATCTTCAGCTTTCTTTAGATAAATATTATCTTTTTCGCTGGCCTTCTTCTTGTTATTTATTCTTATATAATTTCTCATATAAGAAGTTTTAATAATTTTTATTAAATCAAGTTTATTTCCAGTTTTAATTAATTCTTTATATTTTTGTTCAATATACTTATCATTTAAATCCAAAATTTCAGTTTTTGGTATTTTTTTAATTAATGCCTCTGCTTCTTTTTTAGTCATTATTTTTTTGATACTACCTAATCTATTTTCAGTTGGTAAATCAATTATCAAAGATTCATCATTAACAGGCGCCATAACATAATAATCATTTCCTATCATATTGTTTTTCTTTATATCTTTGATTTTACATATATATTGATTATAAACAACTATTTCACCAATTTCAAACATGTTTTCTACCTCCTATTTTATATGATAGATGATATATAATAGTAATTAATCATTTAACATAATTTTATCATTTTTTTTATTTTTTCGTAAGAAAAAAACAGAAAAAACATGTCTATGAAATTTAATAAATGAAGTTTTTCTTAATTAAATTTTATAAAATAAATTTTAATATTTGCGCACAAAAAAATTATTAGATTTGTAGTAAACATTATTTATAATTTTATATGTATAATCTTTAACATATGTAATAAATCTGATACAGTCATAAAGATTTTTGTCATGACTTTAAATCTTTTTTTATCCTTTATAAAACTATAGTAATCTCTTTTATCTAATAGTTTTGTGTCTGGCCCTATTTCTTTTATGAAATCTTTAACATTGTTTACGTAAAAATACATTGTATTGGCGTTTTTTCCTATTTTTTTCATGTATCTTTTTGTGCCTTTCATTCCTAATTTTGATACTGTATCAAAAACTACTTCAACATTGTTAAACTCTTTCATCTTTTTTAAAAACTCTACGATTGTTTTTTTATCAAAATAGTGAAAAACACCAGCAGCAACTATTAGATATGGTGCTTTAGATTTATTTTTTACGTGATTTATCCAATTATAATCAAACATAGAATAGGGCAAAACAATGTCTCTTTTATTTTTGCCGAATATCTCTATTCTTATATCTGCTACTTCTTTTAGATCAATTTCAAACCACGTTGCTTTTTTATTATCATTTCTAAAAAAGGTTGTTTCCATTCCTGCACCGACACAGATTATTGTGCCTTCTGGGTATTTTTTTAAAAACTCTTGTATATATTTATCCATATTCATTGATCTAGTAGCGCTAGCCATTAAAGTATATTCTGAATCTTTATTCATGCTCATATATGAAATAGGCAATTTTTTTTCAATTTCTAATGCTTTAGAATCGTTTAATATATACGGAAACTTCTTACTAGTGAATATTCTTCCTCTCATCGGAATAAATAACGTTTCTTCAATATCATTTAAATTTAATTTTTCCATGTTCTATTCCTTTCAAATTAAAGAATAAATTGTATAATTAAACCAACTAATGAACAAATTATTAAAGCTATTAATTCACCTTTTAAACTTTCTCTGATGTGAAACCAGTAGTTGTGATATTCTTTTGTCATATCTTCAGTTCCTTTAAATACAAACTTCTTTGATTGACAAAACCAGCAAATATCTATGACTAAAGCATCATATATATTTACAATTGTCCATATTAATAAGCCATATCCAAATCCTTCTTTAAATGTTGTATATCCATTTATATATCTCAATATTAAACTAATAATAATTATAATAAATATTGAAACTAAACTTTTAGCAAGTATTTTATCATTTTTTGTTGGAATTTTATCTTTATATTCACTTAATGACTTGACTCTTTCTTGTATTTTAGGCGGGTAATTGTACAATGTCTTTATTGGATTTCTAGACATAATGTATACCATAATAGTAAATAATGCACATAGTATTATACATTCTATAACAATAATCATATTTATTCCTTTCTTTTTTACTAATTCTTGTATTAATTATATAATAAAAGTAAAAAATAATCTAATTAGATATATGTTATTAAAGTAAACAAAAATCAACTATGGTATTATTTTTAATTTTGTGTTACCATGTTACTCATGAGAAATGAAATTATTGAGTTATTTAAAAAAGAAGGAATATCAAAAATTGGATTTGTTAAATTAGAATATTTTAAGGAGTTAGAAGAATCGTACTATTTGCAACATAAATATGAGTATAAAACTGAATTTCAAGTTGGAAATATCGATGATAAAACCTTTAAAAATAATAATTTGTTTAATTCTGCAATAGTTGTACTTATGCCATATAAAAGGTATTCAAGTGATGCTAAAAGTGATTATGCTTACGTAGCATCTAGTTTTTGTGATGCTGATTATCATATCGTTCTTAAAAATAAATTAGAGGTTGTTTCCGATTTTTTATTAAAACTTGGTTTTAAAGCCAAAATATGTGTTGATAATAACGAATTAGATGAAAGGTATTTAGCATATAAAGCTGGTTTAGGTTTTTATGGTTTGAATCATTTGTTAATTAATGAAGATTATGGTACATATTTTTTTATAGGAGTAATATTAACCGATGCACTATTTAAATATGATAAAACAAATAACAGGAAATGTTTAAAATGTGAGAAATGTATAAATAGTTGTCCGAGTGGAGCGATTAAAAGTAATGGTATGTTTGATGGAAAGAGTTGCATTAGTTATATAAATCAGAAAAAGAATATAACGAGTAGAGAAGAGAGTTTTATAAATCAATGTGTTTTTGGATGTGACATATGTGCAGAAGTTTGCCCTCACAATGAAAAAGTTGCTGTTTATGATGATGAGAGAGTACTAATAGATATAAAAAATTATAAGCATATGAGTAATAGGGAATTTAATAATAAATATAAAAATTATGCTTTTTCCTGGCGTGGAAGAAATGTTTTTGAAAGAAACATTAATATTTATAAAAAAAAAAAAGAAAAAAGAATAGATTTATGATAATATTTTAGTGTAGGAGGTATTCAATGAGTAAGATAAGTGAAAAAAAAGTAATACCAGTAAAGAATTATATCATAGTAATAGTTATTTTTATCATAACTGTAATTATAACAATTTATATAAATTCATGGATTAAAACTTATAAAATAAGCAATGATATAAGTCCAATGGTGGATTCAGTTCAAGAAATAACTCTAAGTGATCTTGAAGCGACAATGTCTGAAACGAGTGTGGCAATACTATATATTGCTAATAATTCAAATTTTGAATTAGATAACGATATTTTAAAAAGGGTAAATGCGGATGAATTAAATGATTATTTTTATTACATGAATGTTGGAAATGTTCCAGAAGACGAAAGTATTAATGCATTAAAAAACTTTTTTAATAATTTAAGTGATGATATTAATTCTGTACCAATGTTAATTTATATTAAAGATGGAAAGGCAGAGAAAATTATTGATTCAGAAAATAGAACAATAACAGTAAATGATTTTAATGTTATTGTTGATAGTTATCTCATTTATGATTAAAAATGTATTATAAACAAATTTGAAACAATAAATATTTAGCAAATTATTTAATATTTATTGTTTAGTCTATTGATTATTTTTGAATTTTAATTTTTAATAAACGGTTAAATAATGATTGTCAATTAAAATATCACTTCTTAACAAGAAATGATATTTTATTTTGATTACTTAAAAAACTTTATCTAATTAATAAAATAACCAAAAATTACAAGTTAAGTATGCAATGTCAAAATCTGAATTTGATTAGATCTATCACTAAGAATAAGCGGGGCAAGTTTAATGAAATAAAAGACAACCTATATATTAAGTTGTCATTAAATAAAAACCACGCTTTTTAAACGTGATTAGATTATTTCCATCTTATATTATAATGTCTTTACTTTTTGATTTTTTGAAATAATATAAGTTATCGTTCCAATTGCCAATAATGTAGAACCGAATATAATATAATTTGCTATACCCGTTTTTGGATTATCAATAGCTTCATTCAAAATTCTAATAATTGGGCTACATTGATTAGCGTCAGTATTCTGAACTGTGTTTCCATTAAATATAATTGTTGGAGCCTCATTTATAACTAGATCTAAACCAATTAAACTATCATCAATCACCGATTTTAGACTTAGACTATATCTAATTTTTTCTACTTGGTTTGGAGCTACATTTCCAACATTCCACTGTATTGCCTTTGTTGTTTCATCTAATATAGCATTTGTAGGGTTGTCAACTAAAGCAATGTCAAAGTTTTCAACAATGTATGTTGCTATCGGCATAGTAATGCTCGTGCCATTTTTAGCTGGTATCAATGTGCTATTAATTGCATTATTAGTTTCCTCAACACTTGAGACACTTATTGCATTCTCAACGGTTTCGGTAGCATTAGTGTATAATATCAACGTTGTATCACTAGTATCTGCTGTAATTTGTGACTTTAAAGTTGCTGCATCATTAGTTGTGTCAACAACTATTAAAATCTTGTTATCAGTATCAGTACTAAATGAACTTAATGCCTCTTCTACTGCTTGATTAACAGTTGCTCCTGTAGTTACACTCACACTTTTTAATTCATCTAAACCTTTTGCAACTTCTGTAATAGTTTGTGCAAATGGTTTAGTAATTAGTGTATCAGATACTAATATTGAACTAATTTTAGTGTATTCTGTACCAAGATTAGTAAATACATCTTCAGTCAATTCTTTAAAACTATTAATAGTTGCTTCTTCATTTGATCCGTTTAATATGTATATTATTTCAGAGCTTTGCGCATTATTTAAAGTTAATTCAATAGTTATATTGCCATTAACTAAATCTTGCTCAACTATTTCCTGTCTTAATGACCCAACAATTTCTCCTTCTGAAGTTTTAAATAAATACTGTTTCGCTTTTTGAACAATTTCTAGTCTATTATTTGCAGCATTTAATATTGGTAGATTTATTAACCCAATTATTAAAATACATGTCATAATAACTAGCCTTTTTGCTTTTTTCATCTAAATCCTCCTTTATTATTAACTATATTATATCACATTTTTTATTTTTTAAATATTTTTTTTAAATATTTTACATAAATAATTTCTTTTTTTGTTTAATTTATGCTATTATTATAATAACAGGGTGATTATATGGAATTGCTTAAAATTAGTTTTTCTACTGATGCTTTGTTTTTTTCTTATGAAAAAAGCACCAAAAATTTAAGTAATTTTATAAATTCAAATAATCTATATAATAATGAATTATTATATTCTTTTTCATATGTACTTAAAAATAAGGACAAAGTTAAACAGACAATAAATAAACATGTTAAGTATGATTTTGACGGGAATTTTGTATATGATAATGAAATAACTTTTAATAAATATATAGATTTAATCAATGATTTTAATTGTAGTAAAAATATTGTTATTAAAAGCAGCGAATCTTTAACTTATCAAACATACAAAAAATTACTAAAAGTTAAGTATTTATCTTCAATTACTTGTTATTTTATGCCAGAAAACTTTGTTCATTCTTTTACAGTTAAAAATGTAAATGTGTATTTTTCGTTTAAAGAAAAGTTTTCTAAATTATTTGTAGAATTAAATAATTTAAAAGATATGAAGAATATATACTATAAGAGAAATATTGAAGTAACTGTTGATACTTTGAAAGATTTTGAACTTTTTTTAAAAATTAATAAACATTTAAAATTAATTCATATTTATGAATATGAAAGCGGTATAGTTGAGAAGTTATTAGATATTTTAGGCTCTAATTCTTATATTATTCTAATTCACCAAAATGAAAATAACCTTGATTTATTAAATAATGATATAAAAAAATTAAAGGAATTAAATAAGAAATATAAAAAGTTTAAAGGAGAAATTAAATTTGTTTTTTCGGATGATTTTGTTAAAAATAATTTGTTTAAACAACTAACCTATAGTAATTTAAAAGTTTGTTCCGCAATTATTCTATATTTAGCATTTGTTTTATTAATATCAAATAGTTACAATGATTATGTAACATGGTTTAATTCTAATTCTATTATGAATAGTTTATCTACTAATGAAACTATAAGTGAAATAATTGTTGATAATGGAGAAGAGTCACCAGTACTTCCATCTGATGAAGAAGTGGAGGAAGATATTAATCCTTATGCAAATATTCCTACCAACTTAAAAACTTTAGTGGAAATGAATGATGATACTGTTGGATGGCTTTCTGTTAATAATACAAAAATTAATTATCCTGTAACACAATCTGACGATAATGATTATTATTTAAATAGAGATTTTTATGGTAATAGAACTGCAAATGGTTGGATTTTTATGGATTATAGAAATAATCCTACCAATTTAAACAAAAATACTGTGATATATGGACATGCATTACTCAGTGGATATATGTTTGGAGATTTAAGGCAGACTATCAAAAGTTCATGGTATAAAAACGATGAAAATATGTTTATAACTTTTAATACCTTGGGCGTAGAAATGAAATGGCAAGTATTCAGTATATATAAAACTCCTTATACAACTGATTATATAAAAGTAGATTTCTTTGATGATGAAGACTTTTTGGAATTTGTGGACTTAATAAAAAGTCGTAGTGTTTATAATTTTGGTGTCAAAGTGGATGAAGATGATTTTGTTTTAACTTTATCTACTTGTTCAGGAAATGATAATGGAAGGCTTGTATTACATGCAAAATTAGTTCAATAAAAAATATTAACTTAAAAATTGTTAATATTTTTTTGGTTGATCATCCAATTATCAAATATCTCGCAGTTTGCACTTTCTGGTGGTGGACTAGCTTTTTCCATTTTTACAATCATTGGTATTTTAAATATTCTTCCAAATGCTACACAAGTACCTGACTGTAGTGATTTTTGCTTTTCTATAATATCTGAACTTATATTAGGAATCATTTTTGTAATGTAGTCTAAGTCTTGTGGGTGAGTGATTTTAAATATTAAGAAGTTAGCTGCTTGGCTTATAACGTTGCTGTTTAGATCTGTTGGTCTTTGCGTTATTAAGTCTAAAATTAATCCGTATTTTCTTCCTTCTTTGCTTATTCTTTCAAAAATGTTATACCCAATTAAGTCAACGTCATCGTTTGGAACAACGTATCTATGCGCTTCTTCTAATATTATATGCATTGGGAAGCTTGCCCTTGGTTCTAATGATTTTGTGAATTTTAAAAACATTCTACTATATATTTTTGTCAATGTCCTAGCAAATCTGTCATCAACATCTTCTAGATTTATATTTATTACTTGAGCCTTTTTGCCATTTATTAATACTAAGTCATTTATAAACTCTGTGATAGAATTATACTTTTCTTTAGTAAAATATTTTGAATATGGACCATTAATAAGGTTTGCTAATTTTACTTTTAAAGATATTGCTTCATCATACATGTCTTCATTCAAAAGATATCTTTCACTAAAAAGTGTAAAATTAAGTGCTGTTTGCAAATCTTTTAGTCCGTATTTTACGTCCTCTGTATTTATGTTCCACGTTTTATCTTCTTGTATAAAACCTTCAATATATTCGGCTATTATTGTTCTTTCAGCAAATCTACCTTCTGAATCTATATCAAAACAGTTCCTAAATATTCTTGTAAAACCTATACCTGGAACTACCGATTGTAAACTTATTTCATGAGTATAAGTGTTAGATACGATATCAAAGATTTGGTCTCTTATTTTTGCTGATGTTTGGTTTGTATACATAATTGATGTTATCGCTTTAGCTAAAAGATGATTTTTATATGAGTTTACTTCTGGGTCGTTTGATGCAAATATCTTTGCTAATTCTATCGCACTTTCTACAATTGCAATCTGTGAATATTTTGTTGCATCTAGTAAGTTTAATACATCTTCTATTTCTAATAAATGTACTGGTAACTCTAATAATGTTTTATCTTTTTGCTTAGCACTTGTAGATATTAATTTATAGTTTAAGTTTGGATTTATTTCATTAAGATTTCTAAATGCATTTATGTATTCTCCGTATGAATCGAATATAAATAAATTTGCTTTATATGGTAAATCGTTTTGATTTTTAAATAGATTTTGAAATATTCTACATATTCCGTATGTTTTACCACTTCCACTGTTACCAAATATAGCGGTATGATTAGAAAATAAATCATTTAAATCAACTTTTAATGGATAATCTTTATACAAGGGACTGACACCTAAAGTTAAACTTTCTTTGTCTTTACCGACAATAATTCTTAGTTCTTGTTCAGTTATTACTCTTACTTTTGCATCTAAACTCGGTTTTTTAAGAA
>CALVVN010000029.1 GCA_944363865.1 uncultured Bacilli bacterium | reverse complement strand
TGGTGCGAGAGATGGGACTTGAACCCACACGATATCACTATCAAAGGTGTTTGAGACCTTCGCGTCTACCATTCCGCCACTCTCGCGTAACAAAATTATAACACGTTTTAAAAAATAATGAAAGATTTTATTTGTAACACATTAAAAATATGTTAAAATTAAATTAACAAATAACGAAAGGAGTTTTAAATGAAAAAAATATTAGGTTTAATATTCTTTAGTTTAATTTTAACAGGATGCTTTCCAAAATATGAAGATTATAATTTATTAATAGCAAACTCAGATGAAAACGAAAGTGAATGCGAATTTATAGAAGTAGCTGATGAACTAGGCCAAATTATAAAAACATATTGTATAGATGAAGTAAAATTAAAAATGACTGACGGGACAATAAATGATATCAGTGTTCCGTTTGCAGCTGGTGAAGTAACAATAGAAAACTTGTTAAGCGTATTAAAAAAAGATCAAGTTTTATGGGATGGAGGTACTACAATTTATAAAGGCGAAAATTACAATATTATTAAATGTCAAAATATGGCTGGGACAAATGATGTAATCATCACTAGAACAGATGTTGAGTATAAAGAAGAATTCTGTCAAAAACAAAATTAAAATATTTTGTTTTTTTAGTTGAATTAAATAAGTACATATTTATTTTTATCATAATATAATAATGTAATAGGAAATCTAAGTCTTATTACGTAGGATGTGATAAAATGATAGAATTAGAAACACTTAAAAACACTTTAATAGTTGCAATGAGTGCTGGAATAATAGTAACAACATTTATCCAAAAAATAAAAATGATTTTCCCTAACAAGAAATATATATTACCTATATGTATAATTGCTTCATTAGCAATAGGAATATTATTTTCCTTAACTTACAGTGATTTAAATATTATAGATTCATTATGGGTAGGCTTAATAACTTTTATAGGTGCTGACACAATTTATAAATTATTTGAAGAAAAAATATTTGCCAGATATTCAGATATAAAACAATATACAGAAATTGTGAGAGATGAATAGTGCTGGCATTTCCAATAAAATACATATATATAACCCAAACTTTTAATAAAAATGTCCACAATGGTATTGACATTCGAGGACAGAATAGAGGAGAAGAAATCCCAATATATTCACCGGATGATGGTACCATTATCGCAGTTAGAAATGATTATAAAACTCAAGACTCAAGTGGTAATTCATACGGAAATTACATTAAAATACAACATAATAATGGATTAGTTACACTAATGGCTCACTTAAAATATAATAGTATAATTGTAAAAAAAGGCGATCAAGTAAAAATGGGAGAGCAAGTAGCTACAATGGGTACAACTGGCCATTCAACCGGGGTGCATGTGCATTATGAAGTATTTAAAAACAATGAAAAACAAGACCCGCTACTTTATACATATTTATATCCAAGTCAGCAAGTAGATAGTCAAAGTGCAAAATACGTAAAAACAATACCAATAATTCCGAGTGTAGATAAAAATGAAAATAGCAATCAAATTAAAATTAATATTAATAATTTAAAAGTTAGAAACGAAGCAGGACTTAAATACGAAAGAATTGGAATTGTTGAAAAAGATAAATATTATAACTTTTATGATGAAAAAAAGGAGGATAATTATGATTGGTACAATATTGGAAAAAACCTTTGGGTGGCTAACGAAGGTAATTCCATCACAGTCATCAGAAAAAGAGAAGAAGAACAAATAGAAGATGAAATAACAGATTATAAATTCAAATACGTAGTAGAAAAAACCAATACTTATATCATAAAATTAAATGAAGGAGAAACACTTTATATAAAATAAGAAAAGTTGTCAATAAGTTATTTGTTGACAATTTTTTTCATACATTAAAATATGAGCGACAATTACGAAAGATTAAAAGAATTAAAAATAAATGACATAATATTTGTAATCTATATAGTTATATCAATAGCAGCAATAATCAGTAATAATATAGAAGAAAAAAGTATAATGAATGAAGATAAGGATATAAAATTAGTCACTAATATAAGATCAGCAATAATAATTGCGAGCATATTAATATATTTATATTTTTTATATAAATCGTACAAAAATTATAAAAATACTGATGACAGTGCGCCATATAGACAAAAAAAAGCAAATAAATATGCTCTTATATCATCAATTTTATTTTTAGTAGCGGCAATTATCGTCTTTTATGTCAATTTATTGAATATAAAGGAAGAAATAGACTTTCTTTAAATTAAAAATATGTTATAATACAAATTGAAATTGCCCTATAGCCAAGTGGTAAGGCACCGGATTCTGACTCCGGCATCGTTAGTTCGAATCTAACTAGGGCAACCAAAGGAGTGAAAAAAATGGACTATAAAAAACTAGCGGATTTACTTTTTCCAAATGTTGAAAACATTGAATATTATTTAAAAAAATATCCAAAAAGAGAAAAAAAAGAAGGCGAAGAGATACTAAGATTTGCACCTTCTCCAACAGGATTTATTCATATGGGAAGTTTATTTGCTGCATTTGTGCCTGAAATATTTTCTCATCAAACTGGTGGAAAGTTCATTTTAAGAATAGAAGATACGGATCAAAAAAGGGAAATAGAAAATGGAATTGAAAACATTATAAGAGATTTAAAAAATTACAAGTTTATAATTGATGAAAGTCCAATGAACAAAGGAAAATATGCGCCATATATACAAACTCAAAGAAAAGACATATACTTGTCATTTGCCAAATACATAGTATCAAAAGGTAGAGCATATCCTTGCTTTTGTAGTGAAGAAGAAATACAGAATATGAGGAGTATACAACAACAAAAAAAAGATAGAATAGGGTATTATGGCCAATATGCGAAATGTAGAAATTTAACATATGAAGAAATAGAAAGTAAAATTAATAACGGAGAAAAGTTCGTAATAAGATTAAAAAGTCAAGGAGACTTTAACAAAAAAATAATATTTAACGACTTAGTTAAAGGAAAAATGGAGTTTCCTGAAAATGACATAGATCATATTTTATTAAAAAGTGATGGTTTACCACCATATGCATTTGCCCATGTTGTAGACGATCATTTAATGGATATTACAACAATAACTAGAGCTGATGAATATGTTTCGTCAATTCCATATCATTTAGAAATATGGCAAGCTTTTGAATTTCCAGTACCAAGATATGCTCATATAGCACCTTTGACAAAAAAAGAGGGTACAACAATAAGAAAACTAAGCAAAAGAAAAGACCCAGAAGCAGCAGTAAGCTACTACTCAGAATTAGGAATACCTGTAGATGCTGTTAGACTATATTTAGCGACATTATTAAACTCAGATTTTGAAATGTGGTATATGCAAAATCCGGATAAAACAATAAAAGATTTTGAATTCAAATTTAACAAAATGTCAGTTGGCGGATCATTATTTGATTTAGATAAATTAATAAACATATCAAAAGTGTATTTTTCTAAGAAAAAAGCAGAAGACATATATAAGGAAACTTTAGAATACACATCAGAATACGATAAAGATTTTTATGAAATTGTAAAAAATAATAAAGATAAATTAATTTCATTTTTAAACATAGAAAGAAATATTCCTAGACCAAGAAAGGACATTTCATGTTATAGTGATGTCAAAAAAGAAACATCGTACTTATTTAAGGAATTATTTACTGAGTATCAAATTGAAAAAAAACCATTTTATGATGCTAATATACTTGAAGATTATTTTACAAATTACTATAATGTAAATGACACCAAAGAAATATGGTTTAGTAAAATCAAAGAACTATGTCCAAAGTATGGCTATGCAAGCGAAACTAAAGATTATAAACAAAGTCCCGAAAAATACAAAGGGTCAGTAAGCGACATATGTGAGATTATTAGAGTTGCAATGACAGGTAGAACTATGACGCCTGATTTATATGAAATACTTAAATTATTTACAAATGATCAGATAAAAGATAGAATAAAAATGTTTAATGAATACTTAACGAAATAAGTATTCAAAATCGGCCTGTTGGTGAAATGGTTAACACATCGCCCTCTCAAGGCGACATTCACGGGTTCAAATCCCGTACAGGTCACCATTTATACAAACAACACTATAAATTAGTGTTTTTTTTAATATAAAATATATGATATAATTACTATAGGAGAGTGAGTTATGAGTAGTAAATTAGGAACAATAGTGATGGGAATAAGAACTCCAATTATAAAAGAAGGAGATAACTTAGCAAACATAGTTGTTGAAAGTGTACTTGAAGCTAGTAATTTAGAAAACATTGAAATAGAAGACAGAGACATAATTGCAATCACAGAGGCAGTTGTAGGAATTAGCGAAGGAAATTATGCAACAATAGATCAAATAGCAGAAGACTTAAGAAACAAAATAGATACAAAACATATAGGGATTGTATTTCCAATATTAAGTAGAAACAGGTTTGCTGTTTTATTAAAGGCGTTTGCTAGAACTAGTGAAAAGATAACTTGTTTATTAAGTTATCCGAGTGATGAAGTGGGAAACGATATTTTACAAAAAGAAAGACTAGCTGAGTATAATATAGACCCTTATAAAGATATAATTACTGAAGAAGAATATAAGACTAGATTTGGGGACTTTAAACACATATTTACCGGTGTAAATATGATAGATTTTTATAGAGAAGTTGCCACAAGTGAAAACTGTGAAATTAATTTTATCTTGAGCAATAATCCAGAAGAGATAACTAAATATACTAAGAATATACTGGTATGTGATATACATTCTAGAGAAGAAACAAAAGAAAAAATCAAAAAAATTCAAAATACAAATGTAGTAGGAATAGATGAGATTTTAAATAACAGTATAAATGGCAGTGGGTATAATGAAAAGTATGGATTATTAGGTTCAAATCGTGCGACTGAAGATAAAGTAAAATTATTTCCAAGAGCCGGTGAAGAACTAGTGAACAAAGTTCAAGAAATGATAAAAGAGCATACAGGAAAAACTGTAGAAGTGATGGTATACGGCGATGGTGCATTTAAAGATCCTGTTGGAAAAATATGGGAATTAGCCGATCCTGTTGTTAGTCCCGCATATACTAAAGGATTGGAAGGAAGCCCAAACGAATTAAAATTAAAGTATCTCTCTGACAATAAATATAATAAATTAAAAGGAGAAGAACTATCAGAAGCAATAAAAAAAGAAATAAAAGAAAAAGAACAAAATCTGAAAGGTAAAATAGAAACACAAGGTACTACGCCTAGAAGATATGTTGACTTAATTGGATCGCTTTGTGATTTAACTAGTGGAAGCGGTGACAAAGGTACACCAGTAGTATACATAAAGAATTATTTTAAAAATTACGCAGACTAAAAAATGACTCTTTGTAAAGTCATTTTTTTATCATCTTATTAACCAAGTCACAAATTAATTTAACTGAATCATTTTTATCTTTATTTAATAATCGCATTTTAATACGTTTAAGTATTAACGTATTTCTAGAAGTTTTTTTGACCAATCTTTTTAAACCATAAGTGGTTTTAGCCCTTAAGGCAAATCTTTTCTTAACCATAAACCTTTCATTATATTTCTCTTGTCCACCATATCCTGGAATAATTATCATAGGAACTTTCATTTCCAAGCATTCAGTTACAGTAGCGCCACCAGCCTTACTTATTACAACGTCACTAATTTGCATTAAATTGAAAACATCAGTCGTAAATCCTAAAACTTTAACATTATTAATTTTTTTACTTCTAACATAAGATTCACATTTACGTTTTAATTTATCATTTTTACCACATACAAATATTAAATCGATATCATAATTTTGTTTAGCAATAATTTTAAAATAATCAAAATAAGCCATACTTCCAACGCTTCCACCACCAAAAAACAAATAAATTGGCCTTTTGCCTGATAATTTGTATTCTTTTAAAACCTCCGTTTTGTCTTTCAAACCTTCACTAACGCAAGGATTAACTGGTAAGCCAAAAACATAAACTTTTTTAGATGGAATCCCCATAGAAGTTAATTCGTTTTTTACAATTTCATTTCCGACAATAAAGCCATCTTCATTTTTATGATTACTTATCCACCATTGATGAGACTTGTAATCTGTAATAATTGTCAAGATTTTACTATCAATTAATCCCAAATCATTATAATAAGAAACCAAATTATTGCCAAAAAAATGTGTTGATATAGTTATATCAGGTTTAAAATCAGTTATAAACTTCCTATTATAATTATTGTCAAAACTCTTTTTAGTAAACCTTTTAAATCCTATAGTTGTTATTCTATGATCCATTAATTCATAAGAAAGATTAAACAAAAACTTTGTTCTATATTTTATATTAAAATCAAATAACTTGACACCAATTCTTCCCACTAAATTAGAATTCTTTGTAAAATCAAATACGCGAATTTCATAATCATAATTGTCTTCTAAATATTTTTTAATGTAATTAGCAATAGTTTTATGCCCAGAGCCATAAGATCCGTAAGTAATTAAAATCTTTTTTTTCATAAATACTCCTTGTAATAAATTATACAAAATAAAAGATAAATATACAACAAAACAAACTTAATATATTTTTAATTTTACTTAATATTTAAAATTAATTAAAATAAAAAACCAATCTAGTTAAGATTGGATATAGTCTTTTAAAAATTGGTAGCGACGGTGAGGATCGAACTCACAACCTCACGGGTATGAACCGTGCGCTCTAGCCAATTGAGCTACATCGCCATCAAAGTGAACTTAATATACCATAAAATATTGTTTAATTCAACCATTTTGATAAAATTATTTTACATAATCACTTTAAAAACAAATTAAAAATGCTATAATTTATATTATGAAAAAGGAAGTGAAGTACATGACTAAAAAAATAGTACTAACGGGAGACAGACCGACAGGAAAATTACATTTGGGCCATTATGTAGGTTCATTAAAAAATAGAGTTGAAATGCAAAACACTGGACAATATGATATGTATGTTTTTATTGCAGACACACAAGCACTTACTGATAATGCTAAAAATCCTAAAAAAATAGTAGATAATGTTATAGAAGTAGCGATAGATAATTTATCAGTTGGAATAGACCCAAACAAGACTACATATTTCATACAATCAGATGTGCCACAATTAACAGAGTTAAATATGTATTATTTAAACCTAGTTAATTTAGGGCGATTAAAAAGAAATCCCACAATAAAAGAAGAAATTAAACAAAGAGGATTTGGTCTATCAATACCAGTTGGCTTTTTAACATATCCAATAAGTCAAGCAGCTGATATAACAGCATTTGATGCTAATTTGGTTCCAGTTGGAGAAGACCAGATTCCGATACTCGAGCAAGTTTGTGAAATAGTTAATACTTTCAATAAAACGTACGGAGAAACATTAGTGATGCCGCAGTACATTATACCAGACAGCAAAGGAGCTAGAAGATTACCGGGAACAGACGGCAAACAAAAGATGAGCAAAAGCGCAGGAAATTGCATTTATTTAAGTGATGATACAGAAACAGTCACAAGAAAAGTTATGAGTATGTATACTGATCCTAATCATATAAAAATTGAAGATCCAGGACAAACAGAAGGAAACCCAGTTTTTATATATTTAGATGCATTATGTAAAGATAGAGAAAAATACCTAGAATTAAAAGAACACTATGAAAAAGGTGGGTTAGGAGATGTAACAGTAAAAAAATATTTAATAGAAGTAATAGAAGAAATATTAAAACCTATTAGAGAAAAAAGGAAATACTACGAAAACCATAAAGAAGAAGTGTATGAAATATTAAATCGTGGCGGAGAAAAAGCTAGAGAAAAAGCATCACAGACACTAAATAGAGTAAAAAATAATATGGGAATAAATTATTTCAAATAATTATTCCTTTTTTCACATTAAGTTCACAACAAACTTTTATAATATGTTGAGAGGTGAGTAATGAAGATTTTAATAGTTGATGACGAAGAATTAATTAGAAATGTCATAAAGACATATTGTTTAAATGAAGGATACAGCACATTTGAAGCGGAAAATGGAATAAAGGCAATAGATATAGTAAATGAAAATAATGATATAGATTTAATCATATTGGATATAATGATGCCAAAAATGGATGGTTTTGAAACAATAAAAAAAGTAAAAGAAATAAAAGATATACCAGTTATAATGTTGTCTGCTAGAAAAGAAGAAATAGATAAATTGTCAAGTTTTGATTTAGGAGTAGACGATTATGTGACAAAACCATTTAGTCCTAAAGAATTAATGGCTAGAGTAAAAGCAATTTTAAAAAGAAATGAAAAAATTGTTGATAAATATATCTATAAGACATTAGAATTAGATATTAAAGGTAGAACATTAAAAATTGATAATAAAATAATCAAAATAACACCTAAAGAATATGATTTACTAACATATTTTATAAATAATAAAGGTGTTGCATTAACTAGAGAACAATTACTAGCAAATGTATGGGGATATGATTTTTATGGAGATGATAGAACAGTAGATACACATATAAAAATGCTAAGACATAATTTAGGCCAATATAGGGATTTAATACAAACAGTAAGATCAATAGGGTATAAGTTTAGCATTGAAGACAAATAGTTTGGCATTTAAAATATGGGTTTACTTAGCATTATTTTTAACGATTATTTTATTTTTTATATGGGTATTACAAATATTATTTTTAAACGCATACTATGAATGGGTTACAAAAAATAGTATGAAAGATATAGGAAATTATGTTCTAGAATTATACAACAAAGATTCAAGTGATGTATATTATAATGCACTTTCATATGATAACAATGTTTGTATAGAAATTGTAACAAATGGAAATATAGAGTATACATCAGAAGCCATGAATCGCGGATGCCTTTATTACACAAGCGATGAAAATATATTAGACTACAAAACACAGTTTACTTCTTCAAATAAACAAACTGCAACATACACCATAAACAATCCACAATTAAATAACAAGACAATAATATATGCCCTAAAAATAAATGAAAACACAAATGCATATATAAATGCTTCATTAGAGCCTATGGATAGAAGTATAATAATACTTAAACAAGAACTTATTTATGTAACAATAATAGTATATATAGCGTCGTTTATTGTTGCACTTTACATATCAAGAAACATAAGCAAACCAATAATTGATATGAGCAATGGAGCTAAAAAAATTGCTGAAGGAAATTACGATACACCAATATTCACAGATAGCAATATAGAAGAAATAGAGAAACTTGCAGAAGCGCTTAATCTCGCTAGAGTTGAAATGGGAAAAACAGATGAATTGAGAAGAGATTTAATGGCAAACGTATCCCATGATTTAAAGACACCATTAACTATGATAAGAGCTTATGCAGAAATGACCAGAGATTTAGATCATGAAAGTTTAGAGAAAAAGAAAGAAAACTTAAACATAATAATTGAAGAAGCCGACAGATTAAATATTTTAGTTAATGATTTACTAGAGTTATCAAAAAATGAAGAAAGAAAAAACATATTAAATAAAACACAATATGATTTAACTGAACAGATAAAAACTATATTAAAGAGATTTCAATTACTTGTTGAAACAGAAAATTATAAATTCATATTTAGAAGAAGCAAGCCATTAATTATAGAAGCTGATGAAAAAAAGATTGAGCAAGTGATATATAACTTACTAACTAACGCAGTGAATTATACTGGAAAAGATAAAAAAGTAATAATTGAAATTAAAGAAAACAAAACATTTTATAGAGTTAGTATAAAAGATACAGGAAAAGGTATAGATCTTGAAGAGATAGATGTTATATGGGATAAATATTATAAAAATGAAAAGAATCATCAAAGAAACAAAATAGGAACAGGGCTAGGTTTGTCAATATGTAAGACAATACTTATGAAACATAAATGGAACTATGGCGTTGAATCTAAAAAAGGAAAAGGAACGAAGTTTTATTTTGATATAGCAAAAGAAAATGTAAACTCACAAAAAAATCATTAATATTACACAATATTTTCACAAACAAAATATATACTGGATATAATGGAGGTGATAATATAGGGAAAAAATAAAAAGACATTCTACAATAATTTATTAAGAAAGTAATATTAGATATAAAATATAGATATCCTCTTTATCTTAAATAATATAAAGCCTACAACTAATATTACGGAAGACATCGTTTTCTGAAGCCGCCGTTCATGGTGGCTTTTTAGTGCAAAAGTTTTAATCAATAAAACACATTTTGTAAGTTCATCATTGACTTCAAACTAATAATATATTATACTTTTCACATAAAAACAAAGAACAAGAGGAGTAAATTACGCAGTTTTATAGAGAGTCTATATAAGGTGGAAATAGATAAACGAAATAATTGAAGGTAGCTTGGGAGTTTGATTTCTAAATAAATAGGAAATCACGGTTGGCCCGTTATAAAAATCAAGTAAATAAATAGGATGGTACCGTGCTATTAAGCACTCCTAAAACCATCCTTTTTTTTGGAGGTAAAAATGCTTAACGATAAATATGATTTTAAAAAAATTGAAGAAGGGAAATATGATTTTTGGTTAAAAAATAATTATTTTGAATGTGGTGACAAAAGAAAAGAACCTTTTTCCATAGTAATTCCACCACCAAATGTAACTGGAAATCTTCATTTAGGTCATGCACTTGACACAAGTTTACAAGATGTAATAATAAGGTATAAAAAATTGTGTGGTTACGATACATTATGGTTACCTGGAATGGATCATGCGGCAATAGCCACTGAGAGTAAAGTTGTAAATAAATTAAAAAAAGAAAATATAGATAAATATGAATTAGGCAGAGACAAGTTTTTAGAAGAATGTTGGAAATGGAAAGAAGAACACAGCGAAAACATAAAAAAACAATGGAAAAAACTTGGTTTAAGTTTAGACTATAGAAAAGAAAGATTTACATTAGATGAAGGATTAAATAGAGCAGTAAATACAGTATTTATAAAGTTATATGAAAAAGGTTGGATTTACAGAGGCAAAAAAATAATAAATTGGGATCCAGTTGCAATGACTGCATTGTCAAACGAAGAAGTTATATATAAAGAAGAAAAAAGTAAGTTATACTATTTAAAGTACAAATTTGAAAATAGTGAAGATTACATAACAGTAGCAACTACTAGACCAGAAACTATATATGGCGATGTAGCAGTAGCAGTTAATAATGAAGATGAAAAATACAAGGAACATATAGGGACAAAAATAATAGTTCCTCTTGTAAATAGAAAAGTACCGATAATCGCTGATTCAAGAGTATTAAAAGACTTTGGCACGGGAGCATTAAAAATAACTCCAGCGCACGCGCTTGATGACTACGAAATAGGATTAACGCATAATTTAGAGATAATTAACACAATCACACCTGATGGACATTTAAATGAATATGCTAAACCATATGAGGGACTAACAATAGAAGAAGCGAGAAAAAAGATAATCGAAGACTTGAAAGAATCAGACTTATTAGTAAAAGAAGAAGAGTACACACATTCAGTAGGACATTCAGAAAGAACAGGTGTTGTAGTTGAGCCATATTTATCAGAACAATGGTTTGTAAAAATGGATGAATTAGCTAAAAACTTGCTAGAAAATCAAAAGACAAAAGATAAAATCAATTTTATACCGCCAAGATTTGAAAAAATACTTAATCACTGGATGGAAAATTGCCACGATTGGTGTATAAGTAGACAACTTTGGTGGGGACATAGAATACCGGTTTGGTATAAAAGTGATGAAATATATGTCGGTTTAGAAGAACCAAACGAACCGGGTTGGACACAAGATAATGATGTATTAGACACTTGGTTCAGCAGTGCACTTTGGCCATTTAGCACGTTAGGGTGGCCATTAGAAACAGAAGATATACAAAGATATTTTCCAACTAGCGTTTTAGTAACTGGTTATGACATAATATTCTTTTGGGTAGCTAGAATGGCATTTACGTCATTAGAGTTTATGAAACAAAGTCCATTTAAAGATTGCTTGATACATGGACTAATAAGAGACAAACAAGGTAGAAAAATGAGCAAAAGTTTAGGTAATGGTGTAGACCCTATGGAAATGATAGATAAATATGGAGCAGACGCATTAAGGTTTTATCTAACTACAACTGGCTCAATAGGAATGGATTTGAGATTTGATGAAGAAAAAATACTAGCGACAACAAAATTCATAAATAAATTATGGAATGCTAGCAAGTTTGTACTAATAAATATAAATGACATTGAAACTCTTGAAATTGATTATAAAGAACTTAAAATAGAAGACAAATGGATTTTAACAGAACTAAATAAAACAATAAAAGATATTACAAAAAGCATGAATAAATATAGATTTAATGATGCTGGAAATAAAATATACGAATTTACTTGGAACAAATTCTGCGATTGGTACATTGAATTAACAAAAGGAAGAACAGATGAAAATTGTAAAAAAATATTATTAAAAATATTAACAGACATATTACAAATATTACATCCATTTATGCCATTTGTAACAGAGGAAATATATCAACACTTGCCATTAAGTGGAAAATCAATAATGATTACAAATTATCCTAAAACAAAAAAATGTGAAATGTTTGAAAACGAATACAAATTAATAGAAGAAACAATAGAAAATATAACAAACATAAGAAATTATAAAGTAGAAAATAACATAAATAAAAATACATCATGCAAACTAGAAACAAAGGAAGAAATAAAAGATATAACAATAAAAATGTTGAAATTAAACATTACAGAAAGAATAGAAGGTAAAAAAATAGTATATACTTCGCCATTAATTAAAATTACTTTTTATATTAACGATGAAAGTGCATTAGAACAAAACAAAAAAATAGAGGAAGAAATAGAAAAAATTAAACAAAGCATAGAAAAAAGAGAAAAGTTATTACAAAATGAAAACTACATTAATAAAGCACCAAAAAATATAGTTGAATTAGATAGAGAAAAATTAGAAAAAGAAAAGCAAACATTGCAAGTATTGTTAGATAAAATAAGAAATTGAAATATAACGTAATTAATTTGACAAACACTCCAATTTTTTGTATTATTGTATATAGAATAAGAGGAGTGTTTTTAGATGATAAAAGAAGAAAAAAAGAGAAATATAATTGAAGCATTATTATATTTTATATTAATAATTATAGGTATAGTAATTATGTCATTTCCAGCCTTTGGCTTAATTGACCCAATATTTTACTTAGCAGCTCTTTTCTATATATATTCATTCTTTATAGTTATTGCTTATTTTGCTACTAGAAAAGAAAAAGAATATGAATTGTTATTTAATGCTTTGATTAGTATAATTGTTGCTTCATTTTTAATGGCTTCGCCTAGTACAAATGTTTCGTTTATGTTAGGAACGTCAATGCTAATATATACATTGCTTTTAGTAGTTAACAGAGGATTTATAGTATATAATTTAAAAGGAAGAAACGATTATTTATGGGTTATAAAATTTATAATTACATTTTTGGTGGCGTTTTTAGGAATATTAACTATAATTAACTTATACAACGAATTATCTGTACAAACGTTAATTATAGGATATTATTTTGTGACATTAGGAGTAATGTTAATTACTGAACCATTATTCAAAATATTTATAAGCCCTAGTAAGTTTAATAAAATTGTTAAAAAAATAATAGAAGAAGATAAAAAAGAAGAAAATACTAAACCAATAAAAACTAAAATTGAACATGGTAAATCTACTAATAAGAAGACAGAAACAAAAAGGGCAACATCAAGAAAAATACCAGTAAGAAAAATAACTAATAAAAAGACCACATCAAAATAGTGGTTTTTTAATGTTAAAATTTTTAAATTAAACATATATTTAGTAGGAGGAAATAAAAATGAATGTTATGAAAGTTAGAAGCAAAAGCACACCACAAAAAGTAGCAGGTGCAATAGCCAATTTGTTTAGAGAAAATGAAACAGAAGTAGAAATTCAAGTAGTAGGTGCTGGAGCATTAAATCAAGCAATAAAAGCTATAGCTATAGCACGAGGTTATTTAGCAACTTCGGGAGTAAACCTAGTTTGTACTCCAGCGTTTTCTGATATACAAATTGACGGAGAAGAAAGAACTGCAATAAAATTAATAGTTGAGGCAAAATAGCCTCTTTTTTATTATAAAAAAATATGTTATTCTAATAATAGGTGAAAATATGAATAAAAAAGGCTTCACATTAATAGAAATAATGGTAATCATAGCAATAGTGGCACTAGTAAGTACTGGTGGTACAATAATGTTTACTCAAACTATAAGAGAATTAAATCAAAAAAAGTTAAATGAAACAGTTGAACAAATTGAGTATGCTACAGATGTTTATTTTAATAAATATCCGTATTTAATGGAAGAATTATATAAAGGATACACTGGAGATACAGTGTGTACTAGAATTTATAAATTACAAAATGAAGAACTACTTGATAAAAACCTAATAAATCCTATAACTGATGAGCGTATTAGTGGAACATTATGTGTATATTCAACATTAGATGAAAACGGAAATATTGTACATGAATTTAATTTATAAAAATAATTACATTGACAAATAGCAAACATTTATTTTATAATTGTTTTGCTATTATTTTTTTGTATAATAGTTTTCATGGGAAGCAATATTAATAATGAGAGGTAAAATTATGGATAAGATTATTATTAGAGGTGCTAGAGAAAATAATTTAAAAAATATAGACATAGAAATTCCTAAAAATAAGTTAGTAGTAATGACTGGAGTAAGTGGAAGTGGAAAAAGTAGTTTAGCATTTGATACTATATATGCGGAAGGACAAAGGAGATATGTTGAAAGTTTAAGTGCATATGCTAGACAATTTTTAGGTAACACGGAAAAACCAGATGTTGATTCAATTGAAGGTTTAAGCCCTAGTATAAGTATTGATCAAAAAACAACGAACAAAAATCCAAGAAGTACAGTTGGGACAGTCACAGAAATATATGATTATTTAAGACTACTATATGCAAGAATTGGTACACCTTATTGTCCGATACACAAAAAACCAATAAAAAGTCAAAGTATAGAAGAGATGACAAATAAAGTTTTAGCGTTACCATCTGACACTAAAATAGAACTACTAGCGCCGGTAGTTAGAGGCGAAAAAGGAACTCATAAAGAATTATTTGATGAACTTAGGAGAGATGGTTTTTCAAGAGTTAGAGTTAATGGTGAAATAAAAAATCTAAGTGAAGAAATTAAACTAGAAAAAAATATTAAAGATAATATTGAAGTTCTTGTAGACAGATTAAAAGTAAATGAAAAAACCAGATCAAGAATATTTGAAAGTATAGAACTATGTACTAAATTAGCAAATGGCAAAGTAATTATAAACAATATAGATTCACAAGAAGAAATGTTGATGAGTGAAAACTATGCATGTCCAGAATGTAATTTTTCCATTGAAGAATTAGAACCTAGAATGTTTTCATTTAATTCGCCATTTGGTGCTTGTCCAGAATGTAAAGGATTAGGCGTCAAATTAAAGATAGATGAAGATATTTTGATTCCTGACAAAACTAAAAGTATTATGGGCGGAGCAATCAGTTCATTTCAAAGTGGTGATACACTTGCAATGTATTATAAGAAATTAGGTGCTGTCGCAGAATATTATGACATTGATTTAAATAAACCAGTAAATGAACTTACAAAAAAAGAATTAAACACAATATTATATGGATCAAAAGATAAGATAAAGTTTGTATATCATTCCAAAAGTGGAAGCACACTTAGGAGTAATGATTACTTTGAAGGTATTATTTCTAATTTAGAAAGAAGATATATGGAAACTTCGTCTAATTCTATACGAGAATGGATAGAAGGATACATGACTGAATTAGAATGTCCAGAATGTAAAGGTGCAAGATTAGATGATAGAATATTAAGCGTAAAAATCGGTGGAAAAAATATTTATGAAATATGCCAAATGAGTATTAAAGAACTAAAAGATTTTTTAACACAATTAAAACTAAATAATGAACAAAAAGAAATAGCAAATCTAATATTAAAAGAAATTAACGATAGACTAAGTTTTTTAATAAATGTGGGATTAGAATATTTAACTTTAAATAGAAGTGCAGGAACACTTTCTGGTGGAGAAAGTCAAAGAATAAGGTTGGCAACACAAATAGGAAGTAGACTGAGCGGAGTTTTATATGTATTAGATGAGCCTAGTATAGGTTTACATCAAAGAGACAATTCAAAATTAATAGATTCGTTAAAAGAGATGAGAGATTTAGGTAATACACTTATTGTAGTTGAACATGATTCAGAGACTATGTTAAACGCTGACTATCTAATAGATATAGGGCCAGAAGCAGGCGATAAAGGTGGATATGTTGTTGCAAGTGGAACTCCAGAAGAAGTAATGAAAAGCGAAAAAAGTATAACTGGAAAATATTTAACTGGGAAATTAAAAATTGATGTGCCAAAACAACGAAGAAAGGCGAAATCCTACATTACTATTAATGGAGCCCAAGAAAATAATTTAAAAAACATAAATGTAAAAATTCCACTTGGAGTTATGACTTGTGTTACTGGAGTAAGTGGCAGCGGTAAAAGTACTTTGATAAATGAAATACTTTATAAAACTTTATCAAATAAATTGTATAGAAGTAAGGAAAAAGCAGGGAAATGCAAAGTAATTAAAGGAATTGAACAAATTGATAAAGTTGTACATATATCTCAAGATCCTATAGGAAGAACTCCTAGGAGCAATCCGGCAACTTATGTAGGCGTTTTTGACGCGATTAGAGATGTTTTTGCAGAAACTAAAGAAGCTAAAATAAGAGGTTATAACAAAAGCAGATTTTCATTTAATGTAAAAGGTGGAAGATGCGAAGCTTGTTGGGGTGATGGAGTTAAAAAGATAGAAATGCATTTTTTGCCAGATGTTTATGTGCCATGTGATGTATGCCATGGAAAAAGATACAATAATGAAACTTTAAATGTAAAGTTTAAAGGTTTAAGTATTGCTGATGTGTTAGACTTAAGAGTTGATGAAGCATTAAAAATATTTGAAAACATTCCAAAAGTAAAAAAAGGATTAATAACAATGCATGACGTAGGACTAGGCTATGTTAAATTAGGTCAAAATGCAGTAACATTATCTGGAGGAGAAGCTGCAAGGGTAAAACTTGCAAAAGAATTACAAAAAAGGCCAACAGGTAAAAGTGTATACATATTAGATGAACCATCCACAGGTTTACACATACATGACATAAAAAAACTATTAGAAATATTACAAAGAATAGTTGAAAACGGCGATACAGTTATTATAATTGAACATAATTTAGATATAATTAAAGTAGCTGACTATATTATAGATTTAGGTCCTGAAGGTGGCGATTTCGGTGGTACAGTTGTCGCATCTGGAACCCCAGAAGAAGTAAGTTCAAATAAAAAGTCATACACTGGTAGTTACTTAAAACAAGTCTTATAAAATAACTGACTTGTTTTTTTATATAAAATTACATTATTATATATATGCTAATCACAATTATTGAAATATTTACAAATAATTATTAATTTTTTACTAACAATATTCTACAAACATACATTTATTGTAATTTGATATACAGTTTTATATATGGTATATTCATATTGCAAAATAAAATATTTCATAAACATGAAAAATATTATATAATTAATTTATAAAATAAGAAGGAGGAATGTATGAAAAACGAAATATATATAAACAAAAGTAGAAGTTTAATAATAGAAGTAATTTTGGATATAGTATGTTATGCATTAATACTTATGATGGCTTCAACAATATTTAATAATATATATGTTGAAAACGTTTGGTATGCACTAATAGCAAGTACAATAATAAGTGTACTTAACTTAACTATAAAGCCATTTTTGATATACATTACACTTCCGCTTACAGTATTAACTTTGGGAATATTTTATCCCATAGTCAACATTATTGTGCTCAAATTAGCTAGTTTGTTTTTAGGGACACATTTTATTGTAGAAGGTTGGTTTACACCATTTTTTATCTCATTATTTATAAGCATTATGAAAATTATTTTTGAAGTATTTATAATTAAACCAATAGTAGAAAGGTAGGGTATTAAAATGAATCCATATATATTTAAAATAGGAGATTTTGGAATTAAGTATTATAGTTTATTTATAATGATAGGAGTAATATTAGTTACACTATTTGCAATAAAAGAATCAAAAAAGTTTGGTATTAGAAAAGACTTTGTTATAAATCTAGTATTTTGGACATGTGTATTTGGGCTTATAGGAGCGAGACTATACTTTGTTGCATTTAAATGGGATTACTATAGTACTCATTTATCAGAAATATACAAAGTATGGAACGGAGGACTAGCAATACATGGAGGTATATTATTCGGTACATTGGCAATTATAATATATTGTAAGAAATATAAAGTAAATCCATTATTAATGTTAGATATAATTGTTCCATATCTTTTAATAGCGCAGGCTCTAGGTAGATGGGGTAATTTCTTTAATGGAGAAGCATATGGACCGGCAACGACATTAGGACATTTAAAGAATTTATTTATCCCGGATTTTGTAATAAATGGTATGATGATTGACGGAATATATTATACACCAACATTCTATTATGAATCGTTATGGTGCTTACTAGGTGCTGTGGTTATATTACTATTTAGAAAAATAAAATATATAAAAATCGGACAACAATGCGGGCTATACTTAATGTGGTATAGCATTGGTAGATTCTTTATAGAAAGCCTAAGAACGGATAGTTTAATGTTAGGTGATTATAAAATTGCACAAATAGTAAGTGTGGCATTATTCATAATTGGATTTTTCATAATAATATTTCAAACAAGAAAACCAAAACTCGAAGGCTTATATAACAATAAAGAAAAAATAGAAGTTGTGAATTTTTAAAGAAAGGAAGATTTATATGTACGATGTAATAATAATAGGAATGGGCCCAGCTGGAATGAATGCGGCGTTGTATGCTAAAAGAAGTGGACTTAACACGTTGATATTAGAAAAGAACATTCCAGGTGGATTAATAAACGTAACAAATAAAGTAGAAAATTATCTGGGAACAGGTCTTGTAACTGGAAAAGATTTGGTTAACAAAATGGTAGAACATATAAACGAATTTGAGATAGAATACAAAAGAGAATCAGTGAATGAGATAATAAATAACGATAACTATAAAACAGTCATTACAAATAAAGGCGAATATAAAGCAAAAGCGCTTATTTTAGCTTCTGGTAGAGTTCCTAAAAAAGGTAATAATGAAAAAATAACAAAACTAGAAGGTAAAGGAATTAGTTATTGTGCAGTATGTGACGCCCCATTTTTTAAAGATAAAGTGGTTGGCATCATAGGTGGTGGAAATTCTGCGTTTGATGAAGGATTATACCTAGCTGATTTTGCAAAGAAAATATATATGTTTATAAGAGGAAATGAAATTAAAGCAGATGACATTTTTGTAGAAAAAGCAAAAAATAGAGACAACGTTGAGATTTTATTAAATACAACCGTAACTGACTTAATAGAAGAAAACGATAAACTAAAAGCAGTGCAAATTAATGATAAAGATGTAATAGATATTGACGGATTATTTTTATACATAGGGTATGCTCCGAGTACTAATTATTTTCAAAATCTTAACATTACAGATGAAACAGGATACATAATAGTGAATGAAAAAATGGAAACAAAAGTACCTGGCATATTTGCTGCAGGAGATATAGTTAAAAAAAATATTTATCAAATAATAACAGCCGCAAGCGATGGAAGTATAGCAGCATTAAGTGCTAAAAAATACATAAAAAATCTAGACAAATCTTAATTAATATTATATTATACAGCAAAACGGAGAGATTTTATGTTAGTGTATGGAAAAAATGTTGCTAGAGAAGTTTTAAATAAAAATCAAAACATAAAAAGGGTTTACCTTAAAGATGGATTTAATAACGAAGAAATATTAGAATTAATAAAAAGAAACAATAATAAAGTAGTATATAAAAAGGCAGATGAATTAGACAAATTAATAAATGAAACTAATCAAGGAATAGTTATAGATATTGAAGATTATCATTATAAATATTTTGAAGATTTAAAAGAAGATGATAATGCTAAGTTTGTAGTAATTTTAGATCATATTGAAGACCCAAGAAACTTTGGTGCGATTATAAGAACTTGTGAATGTGCTGGAGTAGATTATATAGTAATACCAAATAAGAGAAGTGTAGAAGTAACTGCTGCTGTTTTTAAATCATCAAGCGGAGCAGTTGTACATCAAAAAATATGTAAAGTAGCAAACTTACATAACACTATTGAAAAATTAAAGAAAAATGGATTTTGGATAATTGGAACAGATGCAGATGGAGAGAACTATACCAAAATAAATTATGATGGGAAAGTTGCTGTAATAATAGGAAGCGAAGGAAAAGGTTTGCAACCATTATTAAGAAAATCATGCGATCAAATTGCTTCAATACCGTTAAAAGGGAATATTAATAGTTTAAACGCCTCAGTTGCTGCTGGAATTATTATATATGAGATAGCTAAAACAAAATGATAGGGAGGATAATGGTGGAATATGATTTCAAAAAAATAAATGATTATGAAATGTTATTTTTAGTAAGCGAAAAAAATGAAGAAGCAGAAGAAATATTAATAAATAAATATAAAAATTTAATAAACAAATATATAGAAGCATACAAAAATGTGGCACTACAAAATGGTTTGGAAGAATGCGATTTATACCAAGAGGGATTGATGGGACTTGCTAGTGCTATTAAAACTTTTGACCAAAGCAAAGAAGCGTCATTTTACACTTATGCAAATATATGTGTAAAAACAAAAATACAAACAGCAATTAGAAACTCATCTAGTAAAAAAAATAGCGCATTAAATCAGTCAGTATCGTTGGATAATCTTACAAACTCACAGACGACTTCCTATTATGACATTATATGTGATAGCAAAAATGATATAAGCGACAAATTATTAAAAGAAGAAGAGCAAAAAAGAATATTTAAAGAAATAAATAAGAATTTAACTGAATTTGAAAGGCAAGTTTTAAAGTTAAAAGTAAATTCATATAGTAACGACGAAATATCAAAAATACTACAAAAAGATAAAAGAAGTATAGAAAATGCAATCAACAGAATTAGAAATAAATATAAAACTATTAAAAATAGAGAATAAACACTTGAACTCAAATGTAAAATATGATAGTATTTAATTACACGCAAGTGTTTTTTTTATGGGAGGTAAAATGAAAAAAATTAAAGCATTTTTCAGAGGTGTGAAGAAAGAAGCAGAAAAAACAAAATGGCTAACGATGAAAGAAACAATGGCTTATTCATCAGTAGTAGTCGTTATGATAATATTTTTCGCATTATTTTTCTATGGGCTTGATGTATTATTTGCGTTTTTGAAAGGATTGATCAACTAATGGAAGAACAAAAATTATGGTATGTAGTAAACACTTATTCTGGGCACGAAAGTAAAGTTAGAGACAATCTACTTATGAGAGCACAGTCAATGGGCATGGAAAATAATATTTTTAGAGTAATTGTCCCTGAGCAAAAAGAAGTAGAAATTAAAGACGGCGTAAAAAAAGAAAAAATCAAAAAAATGTTTCCTGGATATGTATTAGTTGAAATGATAATGAGTGATGAAGCGTGGTATGCTGTAAGAAATACTCCAGGTGTAACAGGATTTATTGGTTCAAGTGGTAAAGGTGCAAAACCAATTCCGTTATCACCACAAGAGATAGACAAAATACTTATTAATGAAGGTATGAGCAGAGTAGATATAGAAGCAGACTTGAAAGAAGGCGACAACGTTACAATAATAGATGGACCATTTAAGGGAATGTACGGAAAGATAGAAAACATAGATTTAGAAAATAATAAACTTACAGTATTAATAGATTTATTTGGACAAGAAACGCCAGTTGAAGTTGAATTGTTGCAAATAAGTAAAAATTAATTGTAAAACTAAAAAAAATGTGTTAATATTAGAAACGAGTTATATATTTTAATATATTAACTAAAAAAGTGGGAGATTTTTTGGATTATCATTAAAACCACTCGCGAAAAAATAAACTGAAAAATAGGAGGTGTTTTTCGTGGCAAAAAAAGTTGAAAAAATAATTAAACTACAATTACCTGCAGGAAAAGCAACACCAGCTCCACCAGTTGGAACTATGCTAGGACCTGTTGGAATAAACTTAAATGAATTTTGTACTAGATACAATGATGCTACAAAAGATAAAATGGGAAGCATAGTACCAGTAGAAATCAGTGTATACGAAGACAGAACATTTGATTTTGTTTTAAAAACTCCACCAACTGCAAGTTTATTACTTGAAGTGGCTGGAATTCAAAAGGGTAGTGTAAAGGGTGCTAATGACATCGTAGCAACAATATCAAAAGAAGATTTAAGAAAAGTAGCAGAAATCAAGTTACCAGACTTAAATACACAATATATTGAAGCTGCTATGAATATAGTTGCTGGAACAGCAAGAAACATGGGAATTGCTGTTAAAGGTTTAAATGATGCAGAATTAGCAGAACAAGCTGAAGAAGCCAAAGAAGCAGAAGCTGAAATGGCAAAACTAGATGCTGAACTAGAAGAAATGGAAGCACAGGCAAAAGCGATGGCTGATGCTGACATGCCAGAAGTAGAATCAACAGAACAAAAAGACGAAAATGAAACAAGCGAGGAATAAAGAATCCAAAATATACCACATAAAGGAGGGAAAGTATGAAAAAACATGGACGTATTTATGTGGAAGCTAAGGAAAGTATAGATAAAAGTAAAGAATATACTGTAACTGAAGCGATAAAATTAGTTAAATCATTATCAAAAAGAAAATTTGATGAAACTGTAGAAGTGGCAGTTAATTTAAACATAGATACAACAAAAGGTGACCAACAAGTTAGAAGTTCATTTGTATTACCAAATGGAACTGGTAAAACTAAAAAGATACTAGTTGTAACAAAAACGGCTCAAGAAGAAGCAAAAAATGCTGGAGCAGATTATGTTGGCGATGTTGATATGATAGAAAAAATAGAAAAAGAAAACTGGTTTGATTTTGATATTATCATAGCAACTCCAGATATGATGGCTAGTTTAGGTAAATTAGGTAAAGTATTAGGACCAAAAGGTTTAATGCCAAATCCTAAAACAGGAACTGTTACAACAAATGTAAAAGAGGCTATAGAAAATGTTAAAAAAGGAATGATTGAATTTAAAGCAGATACATATGGTAATGTACATTCAATCATCGGTAAAGTATCTTTTACTGAAAAAGCACTTGAAGAAAACTTGATTGCATTTATTCGCAATTTAATTAAAATAAAACCAAGTGGTGTTAAAGGAATATTTATTAAAAACATAAGTATATCAAGTACTATGGGTCCAGGAATAAAAATTGATAAAAATTCTTTTGACAACTAATTAAAAATATATTACAATATTTAAGCAGAACCGAAGACAGTAGGTTGAAAAGTAAACCCTACCGAGGAACTTATCTTTTATAGAAAGCTCACTCGTATTAGGGTGAGTTTTATAAATATATATAAGGAGGAAAAATGGCAAGCGAGAAGAATTTGAATGCTAAAAAAGAAGTAGTTAATGAAATATTAGATAAACTTAATAATTCTAGCACATTCTTGCTTTTAGAAAATCAAGGATTATCAGTAGCTAATTTTACAAAGTTAAGAGATAATCTAAAAGCAACTGGAAGCAACATAAAAGTTTATAAAAACACATTAATGGATTTAGCTTTAAAAGAAAAAAACATTGAACTTAACGATTTCATGACTGGGCCAAATGTTTATGTATTCTCAAATGATATTATTGAACCAATAAAAGCAGTAAGCGAATTTGCTAAAGAAAATGAAAACTTAAAAATCAAAGCTGGCTATATAGATGGAAATGTAGTTGGAATAGATGTTATAAAAGAATACGCAAGCATACCAAGTTATGAAGGATTACTTACAATGTTTGCTGGTGGTCTTATAGAACACGTTAAAAATTTAAGTATAGCATTGAATTTATATGCTGAAAAATTAGAAGGAGGAGAAAAATAATGGCAAAATTATCAAGTAGAGAAATATTAGATGCAGTAAAAGAAATGACAGTTCTAGAAGTTAAAGAACTAGTAGATTTAATGAAAGAAGAATTAGGAGTTGACCCAAGTGCAGTTGCAGTAGCAGCAGCACCAGTTCAAGCAGCAGTAGAAGAAGATGGAGGAAACAAAACAGTAGTATTAAAAGATGCTGGAGCAGCTAAATTACAAGTTATAAAAGTAATTAGAGAAATTACTGGTCTTGGACTTAAAGAAGCAAAAGATATAGCTGATGCTGGAGGTAACGTAAAAGAAAACGTACCTGCTGATGAAGCAAATGACATTAAAGCTAAATTAGAAGAAGCTGGCGCAACAGTAGAATTAGCTTAAAAATAAATAGCCTATAAACATAGGCTTTTTTGCGTTTTTTAAAAGGTGATTAAATGGAACACTATTTTACTAATAACAACAATTTAAAAAGCAATTTGAGAAGTATTGAATATAAAGTACAAAATACTTCTTTTGTCTTCTATACTGACAATGGCGTATTTTCAAAATCAAGTGTAGATTATGGAACAGATTTATTAATACAATCATATTTAGAAAATGGCAAAAAAACTGGAAAAGTTTTAGATGTAGGGTGTGGATATGGAGTAATTGGAATAGTTATTAACAAAATAAATAAGCAAAAAGTGGATCAAATAGATGTAAATAAAAGAGCGATCCATTTAACAGAAATGAATAATAAAACCAACAAAACAAAAAGTAAAACATTTATCAGCGATATTTATGAAAATGTTGTAGATAAATACGATGTGATAATAACTAATCCACCGATAAGAGCTGGAAAAAAAGTATACATGAGAATACTGACTGAAGCAGAAAGACACTTAACACAAAATGGAGAGCTTTGGTTTGTAGTACGAAAAGATCAAGGCGCAAAAACAATAGAAAAAGAATTACAAAAAAAATATAAAATAGATTTAATAAAACGACAAAGAGGATATCATATTTATAAAGTAGATTTTGCGTTGACAAATTGAAAAATGTTTGCTAACATTATAAATTGGCAACACATAATTTTTTATAAAATTACATGTTCTTTTAAAACTATAGAATTGGGGTGAAAAAGTGGCTTACAAAGTAGAAAAA
>CALVVN010000028.1 GCA_944363865.1 uncultured Bacilli bacterium | reverse complement strand
AATATAAATTCAGAAAAAGTGGAAAAACTTTATGTGCCTTTTATTTCAAAGAAGATATGTTAGGCTTTATGATTATTTTTGGTAAAGATGAAAGAATTAAAGTTGAAAAAATAAAAAGCGAACTTTGTATTCTAGTATTGTAATAGTAATAGGATATGTAATCAGATATTCAGTAGCTTCTATAACTTGTAAATTCGTATGTAATAAATGTTTAACCTTACCGTTTTTAATTTTGTACTTGTAATCTTTAATCACTTCAAGTATTTCCGTATTCGGCTTTAAAGTCTGAATGGTCTTAAATTCAAGCATAAAAAATGTCCTCCTTCCTAGAAAGAGAACATTTAAGCTTCATATATAAAAATAAAAACTTACGAACTTTAATTAGTCCGTAAGTTGTATTCAAATGGAGCGTTTACTAAAGGGGTTACGCACACTTTAGTAAAAAGTTCATTTGTATTTGATGTATTAATTATAATGTATAATTTTTTTTGAATCAATATATTTTCTTAATTTTTCGTATCTTCCCAAAAATTTCTTATAATTGTCAACATCAATATTTTCTTTTGTATAAACTTTATTTTTAAATTTTTTCTTCACACCATATATGAAAAAATCTTTATAAGAATTAATAAAATTAATATGTTTAGTTGTAGCTCTTTCTTCAACTAATAATACAAACTGAACATTTCCTTTAAATTTTAAAAATAAATTATAAAAGTCAAAATAATCATTTATATTTCTAATACTTAATACTTTTTTTGATAAATAATCATATTGAACTTTTATTTCTTCATGTTTTGATCTAGGCACTCTTATTTTACCATCTTTAGTAATACATAGTCCAGTTACTTTTTTATCTTGTTTTGAGTCAAATGTTTTAATCTTGCTTTTTTTAATTTTTAAACCATTTCTTTTTATAATTCCAAATAAAGAATTAATAAAATCTTGATTGATAGGTTTATCAGAACTAAACACAATATCATCAACATATACTGTCATTCTTATTTTATTTTTTAAAGCTAATTCATTGATGTATTCAAACATTCGATAATTTGATAAAAATGCTAATATGGGACTAGTAGCCAATCCTTGTCCGATGCCATATTGAAATGTTCCGACAGATGGATCATCTAGTGGACAAGTACATAATGTAGTATATATTTCAGCAATATCATTATCTAGGTCTAAATCGTATTTAAAAAAATTAAACACTTTTTTACATGAAATTGATGGGTAAAAATTTTGAATGTCAATTGCTAATAAATATTTGTGGCTTTTATGGGATGAAACATTTGTTGTGTATGATCTTTTTTTCAATGAGGAGTGTAGATAAGAAATAGGATAATTAATGTTACTTTTATTTTTTTCGATTAATGATTGTGATAATAATTTATTTATTTTTTTTAATGCCTTTTTAAACCATTTTTCGTTTATATTTATTAACATTCTGTATTTGTCTTTAGAGTAATCATTAGGTCTATAATCGTATATATCCATTGGTTCTTCTATTGATAAATACCTGTCTTTTCTTTCTTCAGGAGTTTCTTTTTGCTTTAATTTATCTGGTTTTCTTAAATAAAAAAAATTATAATAAGGTAATATTTCTTTACGGATATTCTCTAAATCTAAATTATCAGGAATATTAAGAAGTACCTTTAGTCCTTTTCTACTGTTAAAATTATATAATCTGCATTTTTTCAAACATTCTTTAATCTTATCCATATTTTACCTCAAAATAAAGCATCCTATTATAAAAATAGAATGACCCGTTCGTAAAGATTTTAATAATCAAAGCAACAAGTCTTTTAAGAATTAACTCTGTAAACAGAAATTCAACAATAATTAATGAAAACCATTTCAAAGTTTTTTGAATCCAAGACCTGTTTTCTTTTTTAGTTCTTGAATTTTTCTTGATTTTGACTTCAAACTTAACATCCAAGTTTGCTTTAAACCTTAATTTCATTCTTAATCCTCCTTCTATAAATATATTTCTGGAGGGCTTATCCATATAAACATGATTATTAAATGGAACAGGCCATCCAGCTATACCTATATAATTTATAGGTATGTACTTATAGAGGAAGAGTTGGTTGTCATTGACAGACACATTTTACTTTGTATATACATCTATCACTAATAACTACATGCTCCCCAATAAAGGACAGCCTAAACTAGGCTATATAATAGCACCATAAAGGTGAAATAATTTGATAAGCCTTGTTGCTTGAAATTATTTTACCATATAATAGAAAAAATTACTAGGAAATTACTAGGAAATTACTAGGAAACGTGATATGATTAATTTGACAATAATTGGAGGTGTAAAAATGATAGAAACCATAGAAGACTCAAGAACAGAATTTAAAGTTAAATTAGTAGATGACTTAGAAGAAACAGTTATAGCCTTTTTAAATAAAGATGGTGGTAATATCTATATTGGTGTTGATGATAATGGTAATGTAGTTGGATTAAAAAATAATTTGGATTTATTTCAACGAAAAATAAAAGATATAATAATTTCTAGTATTGAACCATCTGTTTTAGGATTATTTGACTTAGAAGTACTTACAAAAGAAGACAAGAAATATTTAAAGATAACAATAGCGAAAGGATATGAAACTCCATATCATATAAAAGGAATGGGAATGACTCCAGATAGTTGTTTTATTAGGGTTGGTAGTTCCAATGAAAAAATGGATGAACATTTAATAAATAAGATGTTTAGAGAAAGAACAAAAAACTCTTTAAAAAATATTATTTCTCCAAGACAAGATTTAACTTTTACTGACTTAAAAATATATTATGCCGAAAAAGGTTTTGAAGTTGGCGATAATTTTGAAAGACAATTAGGCTTTTTTACAAGAGATGGCAAATATAATTATGTTGCATATCTTTTAGCAGATAATAATAGAGTTTCAATTAAAGTTGCCAAATATGTTGGTGATGATGTTGATGAAATAGAAGAATATTATGAATTTGGTGATTGCTCTTTAGTCAAAGCAACTTATAGAGTACTAGAAAAGTTTAGAACAGAGAATAAAGT
>CALVVN010000027.1 GCA_944363865.1 uncultured Bacilli bacterium | reverse complement strand
CACTTAATAAATCAGCATAAGATAAAACATAAATATGAGTATAATCACTTAAAAAAGCAATATAGTTATAGTCCTTTTCATTTAAACTTTCAGAATTAGTAAGAGTTCCTTTACTCACTATTTGAGTTACTTCACGTTTCACTATTCCTTTAGCAGTTTTAGGGTCTTCAACTTGCTCAGCTATAGCAACTTTATACCCCTTATCGATAAGTTTTTCCAAATAAACATTAACGGCATGATGAGGAACGCCACACATTGGAACTCTTTCTTTTAGTCCCGCATTTTTTCCAGTTAAAGTTAACTCTAATTCATGAGAAGCAGTAATGGCATCTTCAAAAAATAATTCATAAAAGTCGCCTAATCTATAGAACAACAAAATATCAGGATATTTATCCTTAGTTTTCATATATTCTCTCATCATAGGACTAAGTTCATTAATGTTTACTTCTTCTCTTTTCATAATTACCTCTTATAATTCACTACTATCTAAAATAATTGTAACTGGTCCATCATTATATATTTCTACTTTCATATCAGCACCAAAAATACCAGTTTCAACTTTAATATTTTTTTCTTTTAATTTTTCATTCATATATTGATAAAGTTTTTGAGCATCACCAGGATTTAACGCTTTAACAAAACTAGGTCTTCTACCTTTAGAAGCGTCAGCATATAAAGTAAATTGACTGATGTTTAATATTTCTCCATTTACATCTATCAAACTTTTATTCATTAATCCGTTTTCATCTTCAAATATTCTTAAATTAATAATTTTTTCAATCATTTTATCTACAATATGTTCATCATCACCTTGTGTAAAACCTACTAAAATAACTAATCCTTCTTTTATCTGACCATTGATTTTATCTGAAATAGTTACTTTACTATATTTACTTCTCTGTAGTACTGCTTTCATTTTGTAATACCTCTTTCTATTTTATTTATAAACTTTAAACTATGCAAATTCGTCATGAATAGATTTAACGTATCAATGTCTTTAACTTTACATATTAATTCGTAAAAGTCCCCCTCTTTAGTACTTTTTTTATAATTGATACTCACAATATTTACATCTACTTTTGTAGCTGAAGTAATAATATCAACAAGTTTATCATTACTTCCATCAATATATAAATATAAAGATGTGACAAACTTTTCTGTTTGATTATCATTCCAACTTGCTTTTACTATTCTTTCACTATTTAAATCAATATTTGGGCAATCAATTCTATGTATGCTTATACCATGTCCCCTTGTAATAAAACCTACTATTTTTTCGCCATAAACGGGCATGCAACAAGATGCAATATTCGTTAACAAATCATCATAACCTGCGATTAGTACGTTACCTTTACTTTTAGTTTTACTAGAATTATTTAATAGTTTATCTATTTCACTACTATCCTTTGGTTCATACAACTGAACCAATTTATTAACTATAATATTCGGGCTATATTTTAAAGATGAAACACCCATATATAGTTCTTCTTCATTTTCAACTTTTAATGATTTAATGCATTCATTAATGAATTCACTTTTTAATAAATCGCTAGGAGAATATTTTCTCTTTTTAATTTCATTCAACACTAGTTCTTTACCAGTTTCAATCAATCTTTCTTTGTCTTGTTTGTAAAAATACGATTTTATTCTACTTTTTGCTTGATCAGTTTTAACAAAATCTAGCCACGATTTACTTGGCCCAGTTCCTGCTTGAGTCTTTAATTCAACAATATCACTATCTTTAAGTTTATAATCAAGTTTCCTTATTTTCCCGTTGACAATCGCACTTATACATGTATTACCCACTTCAGAATGTATTTTATAAGCGAAATCTATAGGTGTAGACCCCACTGGAAGTTCTATAACGTCACCCTTTGGTGTAAATACATATATTTCTTCTTTATTTAAGTTTGTATCAAGATTATTAAAGAAATCAATATTTCCCTCAATATCATTTAATTCAATTAAAGTTCTGAATGCTTCTAACTTATTTTCAACCTCACCTTTTCTAGAACTATCAATTTTTTCTTTATAAGACCAGTGCGAAGCAACTCCATGTTCAGCAATTTCATCCATTTCGTGCGTTCTAACTTGAACTTCATACATTTTACCATTAACTCCAAAAACAGTCGTATGCAAACTTTGATACATATTATTTTTGGGATTTGCAATATAATCTTTAAATCTTTTAGGTATAGGTTTATATTTTGAATGGATTAAACCAATTACTAAATAACAATCTTCAGTTTTCTCAACAAGTATCCTAAGCCCAAGTAAGTCATATATATCATTCCATTTTTTACCTACAGCTAATTTATTGTAAACTCCTCTAACACTTTTAACACGCGATAAAATATCAAATTTAATATCATGATCATTTAATAATTCAATAATTTCTTCTTTCATTTCTTTTAATGAACTTTCAAGTTCACTTTTATCTGCATTGATTTTATCTAATACTTCTTGATATTCATCCGGTTTAGAAAATCTTAAACATAAATCTTCTAGTTCACTTTTCATAGTTTTAATACCAAGTCTATGTGCGATTGGTATAAAAACATTAGTTGTTTCTTCAATTATTTCTCTTTTATGTTCATCATCGTGAACATAAACTGTTCTCAAATTATCAAGTCTATCACCTAACTTTATAAATAATGCTTTAGGATTTTCTGATAAACCAACAACAATTCTTCTATATTTTTCAGTATCATTATCGCGTCTAAATGTTTTCTTTAAATGACTTAATTTTGTAATTGAAGACAAAATTGTACTTGTTTCTTCACCAAATAATTCTTCTACTTCCTCTTTTGTCATCTTCTCTAAAGTAATCGCTTCATGTATAAGCGCACTACCAATAGTAATATAGTCCATTTTAAGTTCAGCTAACATATAAGCAATTCTAATGCTATGATTTATATAATCTTCACCAGTAATTCTAGTTAAACCACTATAGACTGATTTTGCTTTTTTATAATATCTATCTATTTTACTTAATTGCTCATCGTTAATATAAGTTTTTAATATATTTTTTAAATCTTCGTATGTATAATCCTTTTGCACGTTTATTATCTCCTTTTTTAAGAATTAATTCCTTTTATAATTTTTTCTTCAGGACCATCATCATAATCATCTTTTGGTTTCATACTATCTCTTTTTTCAAGTTTTATCCACACATAAGGTGCTACAAACAATGAACTAAATGTTCCAACAATTAAACCAACTAAAATTGCAATATTAAACTCCTTTATCTCACTAGCTCCCATTATGAGCAAGACAACAACTGAAGTTAGTGTTGTTATAGTTGTTAAAATACTTCTCGTAAATGCTTTAGATAGGCAATCATTAACAATGTCCTCATTATTTAATTTATTTTCTTTTTTATTTTTTGACTCTCTTATTAAATCAAAAATTACTATAGTATCATTTATTGAATAACCTAATATTGTAAGAATAGATGCAATAAATATAAAGTTAATTTCTATTCCAAATATTATAAATGTAAAAATTACCACTGAAATATCAATTAGTAGTGCAATTAAACTTGCTAACCCGTAGTTAAACTTAAATCTAATGCTTACATAAATAAGTATACACAATGCAGCAATTATAACTGATTTAATCGCATTTTCTGTCAAATCTTTTTTAACAATATTTGATATTACAGAAATATCACTATTTATATTTGATTCATCAAACGCATCTTTTAAACTATTTATTTCATTCTCATCTAATACTTCTTTTATTCTAAACTCAACTTGTTTCGCGTCAATATTTGAGTAATCAATCAAATCATATTCACTTAAAATATTTTTTATTACAGTATCTTGAATATCATCTTCACTTTTCAAAGTAAAACTTGTTCCACCAGTAAAATCAATTCCAAAATTAATGTTTTGAGTGAAAGCAAATATTATTCCTATGATAACAAATATCAAATATAAAGCAATGAATTTTATAGTATGCTTCATAAAATTAATCTTTTTGCTTGGCTTAACGTTACCAATAAATAATTTTGTATTTAAGTTTAAAAATCCTTTTAAAGCCAGTCTATTTATAACTATCATCGTAATAACCGTTACAATTATAGTTAATATTAACATTGATCCAAAACCTTTAACTGAGCTCTCACCAAATATAAATAATATAACAGCAACAATTAAAGTTGTAACGTTAGCATCTATTAAAGAAACTAAACTTCTTTTATTTGCATCATTAAATGCAATGTCAAGTTTTTTACCACTATTAAGTTCATCTTTAATTTTTTCTAAAGTTACAATAGAACTGTCAACTGCCATACCAATTCCTAAAATTAAAGCAGCAATACCAGTTAAAGTTAAAACGCCATCAATCGCGTTAAATAGTGCTAACACAATTAATGAATAAAAAACAAGACATATAGAACTTATTAAACCAGATAATCTATAGAAAACTGTCATAATTATTGTAATAATTACAAGCGTAATAACGCCAGAAATAGCAGCAATATTCAAAGTATTTGTTCCAAAAAAAGCATCAACTGTTTTAGTACTTACTTCTTCCAATTTTGTTGGTAAACTTCCTGAATTAATTAAATCTACAAGTTCTTCTGCTTCTTGAACACTAAAATTACCTTCAATAACTACATTACTACTAAAAGCTTCTCTTACAGAAGCACTAGATATACAAGCAGCATTATTAGTTCCACATTCTTCTTTCATTGTCTCATAACTATGTATATTTTCATCATAATCTAACCAAATAACAATTAATTTATCTTCGCTTTCACTCACTTTTTTTGTTGTTCTATAAAAAGTGTCATTATCTTTAATCTTAAGGGCAACTACAGGCTTCCCTGTTTGATTATAATCCAAACTAGCGCCAGGGGAATCTAAAACATCGGAATTCATTAAAAGTTCATCACTTGAATTTCTAAACGTCAAAACAGCAGGAGTACTTAATCTTTCTCTCGCTTCATCTTCATCAGTAACACCTGGTAACTTAACACGTATTTTATCACCTTCAACACTTATCTCTGGCTCACTTACACCTAAAGTATCGATTCTTTTATTTATAGATTTATAAGTAGAAGATAGCATATCACTAGTCAATTCTTCAGTTTCATCTAAAGGACTTACTTTATATAGTACCTCAAAACCACCTTTTAAATCCAAACCAAAATTAATATTATTTATTACAGGTTTTACACATAATATAGTTATAATAATTAAAGAAAAAACGAGTAAAATGCTAAATGTTCTTTTATTTTTCATACCTTCACCTATAATAAACTTTCCCCATCATTTAATAATTCTCTATTACTATTTTTAAATAATTTAATCATGTAATCTTCTATTTTATATTTTTCTAAATGCATAATATCACTGACCATATCAAAAAGAGACAAATCCTTTGAATTAGCCCAGTCGTTTTTAGAAAGATAATTCCAAATATCTTCTTCTTTAATATAGCTTAAACCTAACTTACATAGTTCAATTTTTTTTGAATATAAAGCAGGTTTTATTCTACTATAAAGTTCATTTAATGATTTAAATTCGTTTTCCATTCTGTAACACCAATAATATTTTACCACTTAAACAGTTTAAAAAAAAGTAAAAAAACAAAATGAGAGAAGATATTCTCTCACATTTATATAAACGCCCAACGACGTACATTAATATTTTATGAAAAAAGCCATAAAACTTTACAAATATTTAATATAATGTAACCTATAACTTACTTTATAACTTTTGATAGCACAAAAGAAATCAAACTAGGCATTAAAAACTCTATAGTTCTTACTAAAACAAAAGCATAAAATGGTGCAGAATTATCAGATTTATTATATGACATATAATCATATAGAATCATTATGATATACACTATAAAAAGTATTACTGACAAAATAGAAAATATTTTAGAAAGTTTAGCTTTCATATTATCACCAATAAAATTATACAAAATAATGCGTATTTTTACAACAAATACTATAATTTTTTATCCCATTAACTACTTATGGTGGACACGTATTTATTTTAAGCCTACTTTTATAAAACTTAAAAACAATGCTACCATCTATATCTGTTCTAAAAACATTACTCTTATCTAACAGTTTTAATACAGTATTACTAGGATGATTATACCTATTATCTTTTCCAACACTTATAATTCCATATTTAGGCTTAGTTTCATCTATAAACTCTTCACTAGTACTAGTCTTACTACCATGGTGTCCTACCTTTAAAATGTATATATCTTCTAAATTATATTTTTCTATTAAATCTTTTTCTACGAATACACTTGCATCTCCCATTAATAGTAATTTATAGTTATTTATCTCACTAAACAAAACTATAGAGTTATCATTTTCATTGTCATATAGCTTATTATTTAGTGAATAAAACTTAATATCTTCAACAACTAACTCTTTAATATTTTGATAATACGGTATACCCTTTTCATTTAAAACATTAATTAACTCTAATTCTAAATTATTATACTCTCCATTATTTAATATAACTTTTTCTACATCAAAATTATTAACTAAACAAATACTCTCCCCCATATGGTCAGCATCTCCATGTGTTAAAATCAAATAATTGATTTTTTCTATTCCAATGCTTTTATAAAAAGATATTAATACGTCTTCACACAAAGAAAAATTATTATTTCTTATAGCCCACTTTTCTTTTTCAAAATTAATCTTGCCACCAGTATCAATAACTATACTTTTTTTATTTTTAGTTAATATTAATGTAGAATCTCCTTGACCAACATCTAAAAAATAAATATAAATGTTTTTGTCAAAATAATTATATAGTTTTAAGTATAATATAATTAAAATATTAACAAATAAAAGACTTTTTTTCTTACATTTTATAAGGAAAAATAAACAAAAATAATAAATAAAAACTAAATAAATATTTATATCACGAAAAATAATTGAGATACTAAATGTTTTAAAAAACTGAGATGCATATTCCATAACATTTGTTACAATATTTAAAAAAAATAAAAAAAACGGAAAAATAAATGTAAGAATTGTTAAAGGAAAAACAATATATGTTACATAAGGAACAAAAAATATATTATTAATAATACTAAATACATTAACTTCATTATTTAAATTAACAACTAATGGAAAACTACTTACAAATGATAAGACACTGATTAGAAATAAAACAGTAAGTTTATTTTTATTATTAAAATATTTATTACATAAAATAAGAAAAAACGTAATGATATAAGATAATTGAAACCCAACGTTATATACATCACTTGGCCTTATTAATAGTAAAATAAATAAAGATATAATTAGTACATTTTCTGTTTTTAAATCAAACCTAAAATATTTATTAATACCTATTAAAAAAAACAATAAAGTTGCCCTTAAGATTGAAGGTGAAGAACCAGTAATAAACGAAAAAAGTAATAGCATTATAAATGTTATAAATATTCTAAATACTTCTTTTATTTTAAAGACTTTTAATAAATTGATTATTATAAGCGCAAAAATACTTACGTGTAAACCTGATAAAGCAAATAAATGGGTAATACCATTTTGCAAATAACTTTGATTAATATTTGAATCAATATAGTTAGTTTTCCCTAAAATAAACGCATAAATATATGTTGGATTAGAAAAATCTAAAGCACGTTTATACGCCATATTTTTAATTTTATAAAAAATATTATCACTTTGTTTTAAAAGAGTTATTTTATCAATTTCAATAATGTTAAATACATTATCACGCATTAAGTATGTCTTATAATCAAATCCATTCGGAATAGAACTAGATGAAGCCTCTTTTACTTCACCACTTATTTCTAATAAAGTCCCAAACAAAATATTCTTCATTAAATATTGTTGTTCTTCACAACTATTTATGTAATACGTTGCGATAACTTTAACTTTATCAATCGTACCTTCTAATCTCAAGTAATCCCCATCAATCTTATAATTAGTGACAAATATATTATAGTTTTCACTACTTTCTAATTTCACAAACTCATAATTATTTACTCTATAAACTGAAAATATAATTGAAAATAAAAGCAACAAATAAAAAAAGAAATCACACTTTAATAAAGTCTTTAATTTTTTCAAAAGTAGATTCACCTATACCACTAACATTTTTTATTTCTTCAATATTTTTAAAGCCACCATTTGTATCTCTATATTCAATAATTGCTTTAGCCTTAGTTTCACCAATTCCACTTAAAGTCATTAATTGTTCAAGCGATGCGGCATTTAAATTAACTATTGACTCATTTGTAGAAGTTTCTTCTTCAGTTATTACGTCTTCAACTAAATAATTATTTTCAAAACTAACACTGTTTTCTTCATCTATGTTTTTAGGTATAATGACGACACTTTCATCAACTAATTTCTTACTTAAATTAACATTATCTGTTATTGCATCATCAGTAAATCCGCCAGCTAAATATACTGCATCTATTACTCTTACACCCGCGCCCATTTCATAGACTCCTGGTTTTAAAATACCACCTTTAATATCAATAAAAATAGTATCTGCTTTTGTTTCTTCTTCTACTTGAACATCACTGACCAAATTATTTTCATAAGTTAATACTTCAGTTTCATTAACTAAAAATAAATTAGTCGTCAAAGTTAAAAGTAAAACTAATAAGACAATAAAAAATATAATAACATACTTGTATCTAATAAAATACATTTTTACCTCTTGTATATCCACGCGACCTCCTTTCCAAAACAAAAACAAGTCAAAACTTGTCTTCTACTTATATTATTATCTTTATTTATTTAAAACTCTTTTATATTTTAGATAATTCTAATTTTCTTTTTGTAATTTTATTCTCAATAGCAATTCTCTCAACTATGAAAATTGCAAAAATTAAGTTTGAAGTAAAACTACCGCCATAACTTAAAAATGGAACAGGTACTCCTGTAAGCGGTATAAGCGCTAAAATACCACAAAAATTAACAATTAAATGTAGTAATATATATATCGCAACACCATAACATATAATTGAATTTCTTAACTGGTAAGAAGTTTTTGAAATTAAAATAATTCTATAGAGAATAAATAAATAACCTAATATCATTGTTACACCAAATATTACACCTAATTCTTCAACAGCTATAGGAAATATAAAATCTGTATGAGATTCAGGCAGATATAAATACTTTTGTGTTGAATTACCTAAACCTTTTCCAAATAATCCCCCTCCATTTATAGCAATGAAACCATTACATACTTGATATCCTGTTTTTTCTACATATCTAGTACAAGGCTCTTTGAAATTAAGTCTACTTTGCTGTTCTTCAGTTAAAAAACTGGTACCAGTCACTAAAAAAACAATGGCTGCAACTATAACTCCGCCAGCAAGTATCTTTAAGCCTTTAGCAACTAAATTATTTTTTAAAGGTATACTTAAAAAAGTAAAAAATACTATACCAGCTATAATAAGAGCTGTCCCTAAATCTGGTTGAGCAGCTGTCAAACCAAATATTAAAATACCAACAGATATTGGGATTAAAAAACCATATTTTTTATCTTTACGTTTTTCATAACTTCCAAAAAAAACACCCATATAAATAATTAATATAGTTTTGGCAAATTCACTTGGCTGTATTGAAAAAAAACCTAAATCTATCCAACTTTTAACACTATTGACAACTGAACCATATAGTAGTAAAAATATGAGAGACCCTATTATAGCGAATAATCCTATAGGCACTAAAGTCTTATATACTTTAGTCGGTATTTTTAATATAAAGATAAAGCCGATTAAATAACTGACTACCACAAAAATTGTTTGTCGTATGAAAAAATAATATGGACTTTCACCATTTCTTAAAACCGCAGAAACACTTGAAGCAGACAACACTAAAAGTATTCCTATAGCAGAATACAACATACACATAAAAAGCAAGGGCTTATCTATCTTACTAAAAATACTTTTACCTTTCATATTATCACAATACTATTTTATCATAATTATATTATTAATGCATACTTTTTTATAATTTGGGTTATTTTATTGTCAAAACTTACCCTATTTGCGTACATTATTATAGGTAGTAAAAGGAGGTTAGTTATGTATTATTATGGATATAGTGGTGGATATGGAAACACTAACCCATGTTGTTATTATCCATCATATGGATATGGAAACGGTTATGGATACGGTTATGGTGCAGCAATAATATTAGTATTATTTATTCTTTTGGTAGTGGTATTTGGAGCCGGATTCATAAATTGCAACAATTAAAAAGGAAGTGCTAAAGCTTCCTTTTTAGTTTTAGTATTAATTCATCATTTATATCTTGAATTGTTCTTATTTCGCCATCCCTAACACATTCAATTTTATCAAACCCATATAGTTCTACTAATTCCAAATAAGCTCTTTCAGCTGCGATTAAATGTTCTTTACTCTTTTCAAGTTCATCTAACGCTTCACTACGCGCGGACTTTAACACTAGACTATATTCATAAGGCATATGCAAAAATATAGTTACATCTGGTTTTGGAAGATTTAGTAACCCATACTCTAGATCTTCTAACCATTTATACATTCTTTCTCTTTCGGTTCTATCGCCAAGTTGGCCACCTTGATGTGCCATATTAGAAACTACATACCTATCTAAAAAAACATTGATGCCTTCTTTTAAATAAGCATTAATTTTATCAATATTATATAATCTATCCGCAGCATAATACAATGATGCAACTTTTACCGGGACGTTATTAGCGCCTTCGGGAAAAATACACGGACCAATCGCAGGTTTTCCTAAATAAGAACCACCTATTATTTTACCAGTTGGGCTATTATAATTTGGAAAACCAAAATAAATTGACTTTATATCTTCATCGTTTAACCTTTCAATAACTTTTTTAGTTTGAGTTTCTTTTCCAGAACAATCAGTTCCTTCTATCAATATAAGTTTTG
>CALVVN010000026.1 GCA_944363865.1 uncultured Bacilli bacterium | reverse complement strand
GCGTAAGTTTACTTTCAGAATAAGACTTATCACCAATTATAGTCTTTTCATAAGGCTCATTAATAGAAAAATTAATCTCTTTAACAACTTCTTTTTCCTTTAAACCTAGGTTAACTTTCATAGCATTGACAATATCATTTAAACTACCTCTATAATATTGGAAAGTATAAGAATATCCAGCAACAGAAGGTTCATAAGCATATAAGCCATAACCTCTTAACCAAGTCTTTTGAATATTAATAACATTATTATCATTAGAGAACAACAATTTTTTACCAATTTCATAGAAAGATAACATCTCATCTGTTGTCATATTTGTATCAATATTTTTACTAACAACATCTAAAATTTCATAGAACTGATTTACGTTTCTAATAGTTTTAGCTTTTTGCATAATTGCCTCAACAACAAGTTGTTGGTTCTGTCCTCTTTGAAAATCGCCTTGAAGAAACGCTTTTCTATTTCTAGCGAGAACAAGAGCTTCTTCACCATTTAAAGTTTGCCATCCAGACTCTATACAAACCTCACCGCCACGATCAGAATTATCTGTACAAATTTTATCTAAATAATCTGGCTCAGGAACATTAACTTCAATACCGCCAAGTGCATCTACCAAATCAACAACACCTTTAAAATTAATCTTAACATAATAATCAATATTAATACCTGTTAAATTTTGAACAGTTTTAACCATACAATTAGTGCCGCCCCAAGCAGCATGATTAATTTTCTGAACAGATCCACCACACGCCATTGTAACATAAGTATCTCTTGGAATACTGAACATAGTAGCATTTAAAGTTTTTGGATCAAAAGTTATTAACATTATAGTATCGCCATTAAAAGAAGCATTTTCTGCTAAACCATCAACTTCAGAATCGACACCCAAAAGTAAAATAGTGAAAGGTTTATTTAAATCAACTTTAGCAGTAGAAATATCTTCTACCTCTGATTTTTCATATTCTTTTCCATATTCATAAATAGTAAAAACCTCATCTTCAATATTTTCATAACCTTCTACAGATTTAAAATTAGATTTATAATTTGCACTTACAAATATCAAATCAAGTTCACCTTCATACAAATCAAACATAAGAGTCAAAGTATCTGAATATTCAACAATTTCGTTTTTTTCATCAAGATTAAATTTATCTATAACTTCATAAGGAAGAATATTACCTTCAATACCTTCTGTCGTTTCCTCATTATTATCAAGAAGCCCAATCTTATAACCTTCCAAGTGTTCAATATCCATATCTTTATCCATGCTTACCAAAGCAGTTTTATGAGTAATTACAGTTTTATTCATATCATTTAGTTTATTATAAGCTGTAAAAATATACCAAGCTCCAACTACAAATAAAACACTTAAAAGTAAAGAAATAACAGATAAAACTATAAATTTAATAGTTTTCATATTTTTAATTGACAAAATAAAAGTACCGACTATCAAATTAATAATGCAAAGAAGTGCAATACTCCCCATAATCAAATAAAAAGTTTCTATCTTATTAAATAGCAAAATTGCATATATCAAACAACCAGTTGATAATATCAACAAAGTTATAAAAATAATTCCCAATATTTTAAAAATTAAAGTTTTTTTCCCCATTTTAATCACTTCCACTGATATATAATTATACATTAAGGTAATAGATTTAACAACCGTAAGTTAAAATAAACAACTTTAATTAACAACTAAAAACATAAATATTATTAATTTAATGGAAATATAGATAAAATAAAGAATATGTTATATAATAAAAAACAAGAGGTGCTGGATGAATATAATAGTAAACGGACATAACATATTTTTAATAATTGCTGTATGTTTTATAAGTTCATTAATATTTGCATACATTTCTAAAAAAATTGCAGAATATCTTGAGATATATGACATTCCAAATGAAAGAAAGGTCCATAAAAAACCAATACCTTTATTGGGCGGAATTGGAATATTTCTAAGTTTTTTACTTGGGTATATGCTTTTTGCACCAAAAAATGAACTAATGTTATCAATTTTAATTGCATCATTTCTAATAATACTATTAGGCATATTTGATGACATCAAACCAATAAAAGCAAGGTATAAAATTATAATACACATATTAGTAGCAATTATAATAGTATTTTATGGAAATTTAAAGTTAACTGACTTAACAATATTAGGCACACATATCAATTTTAATGGCTTTTCATCAATAATCACAATATTAATCATAGTAAGCACAATAAATGCAATAAATCTAATAGATGGATTAGATGGTTTATGTGCAGGAATTAGTTCAATATACTTTTTAACAATTGCAATAATTGCAATCATATTAAATAAATTTGGTGGATTGGACATAATACTTTCCTTAATAATGTTAGGATCTACACTAGGTTTCTTAGTGCATAATTTTCCACCAGCTAAAATATTTATGGGTGATACTGGTTCAACATTTTTAGGGGTAATGATAAGTGTAATAATGTTACTAGGATTTAAAACAGTAACAATCACATCATTAGTTATACCAGCATTAATATTAGCATTACCAATACTAGATACATTATTTGCGATCATTAGAAGAACAGTTAATAAAAAACCTATAGGATTGCCAGACAAAAATCACATACATCATCAACTTTTAAAAAGACATTTAGGAACAACAAAATCATTACTAATAATATACGGAGTAAACATAGTCTTCAGTGTAACTTCAATATTTTACGCATTAGGATATCATAAAGAAACAATTGTATGTTACGTATTTTTAGTATTTATATTATTATTTTTAATATTTAAAACAAACATAATATTTGATAGAGAAAAAGGAGAAAAAAAGTAGTGAAAGTAGCAATTTTAGGTTCGGGGGCATACGGTTTAGCACTAGCAAGCAGACTCTTAATGAATAAAAACGATGTAGAAATGTGGACTTATTCAAAAGAAGAAAAGAAGCAACTTAAAGAAACAAGAATCAGTAATAAGTTGTCAGGGTACAAAATACCAAAAGAAATAAAAATCACAACGAGCATGAAAAAAGCAGTATATGACAGTAAAATAATAATAATAGCAGTACCCGCGTTTGCTGTAGATGACATAGCAAAACAATTAGCAAAATATATAAAACAAACACAACACATTCTAATAGCAACAAAAGGTATTGAACAAGACACATGCAAATTTTTAACAGACGTAGTATTAGACTATATTAATACTAATAGACTTGCAGTTATATCAGGACCTACATTTGCAGTAGATATTATAAAAGACGTTCCCATTGGTCTATCACTTGGAACGACAAACGAATTAACTAAAAAAACAATCATGCAAGCTTTTATAAATCCAAAAACCAAAATAAGACCAACTTTAGATATTATAGGAATAGAAGTATGTGGTGCAATAAAAAACGTAATGGCAATAGCGTCTGGAATGTTAGAAGGGATGAATGTACCAGATTCAACAAAAGCATTATTTCTTACTGAAGCATTAAATGATATAAAAGAAATAATAGATGTACTAGGTGGTAACAAAAAAACAATTCTTTCTTTTGCAGGATTTGGAGATATATTAATGACAT
>CALVVN010000025.1 GCA_944363865.1 uncultured Bacilli bacterium | reverse complement strand
CAAGTCACCCATACGACCAGTATGTACACTTTCTATTCCTTTTCCCTTAACTTTCAAAATATCTCCTGCTTGACTTCCAGCAGGTATTTTAACATCAATAAATCCATAAAGAGTTTTAACTTCTTTTCTACACCCAAGGATTAAATCAGTAATAGTTACAGGCATATCTATAATAATATTATTATCTTCTCTTTTATATAATGGATGACTTTCTACATTAAACTCAATATATAAATCCCCATTATCTCCACCATTATGCCCAGCTTCACCTTTACCAGATAATCTTATTTGTTCACCAGTATCAATCCCAGCAGGAACTTTTACAGAAATAGTTTTTCTCTTTCTAACCTTTCCTTTTCCACGACACTCATCACAAGTAGCTTCGTAAACATTGCCAGTTCCACCACAGTTAGAACAAGTAGTTCTAGAATTAATAACGCCTAAAAGGGTTCTTGTTTGTTCGACAACTACACCAGCACCATTACATACAGGACAAGTTTTAACACCATGCCCACCTACACCATCACAACTTTTACAGTTTTCAGTCACATCTATTGTAATATCTTTATTAGTACCACAAGCAGCATCTTCAAAAGTAACATTCATCCTATATACTAAATCATCACCTTTTCTAGCCCTAGTTTTACTTTTTTTATTACCAAATCCACCAAAACCAAAAGATGAGAAACCACCGCCGAAGACTTCACTCAATATATCATCAAAATTAAAATCACTAAAATCAAATCCACCAGAGAAACCGCCAGCACCACCTCCGTTATTATTAAACGCAGAATGCCCGAATTGATCATATTGACTTCTCTTTTGTTTATCACTTAAAACAGCATAAGCTTCTTGTGCCTCTTTAAACTTTTCAGCAGCATTCTCTTCCTTACTAACATCTGGGTGATATTTTTTAGCAAGTTTTCTAAACGCACTTTTAATTTCATCATCAGTAGCATTCTTAGAAACACCTAAAACCTCATAATAGTCTTTCTTCATTTATTACTCCTTTTCTAAAATATTTAAATATTCTTCAAATATTTTAAATGCATTTTCTAAAGTTTCTTTCTTAGTAATATCTATTCCTAACTTCTTAAGAATATTGAGCGGATAATCACATCCTCCACTACTTAAAAACTTAATATATTTATCTTTAAAGCCTTCTTCTTTAACAAGTTTATCACTTATAATAAGCGAAACAATTAAACCAGTCGCATATTTATAGACATAAAAAGGTGTATAAAAATGCGGAATTCTCGCCCATTCATATTTAATTTCTTCATCAAGCACGATGTTTTTACCAAAATATTTTTTATTTAGTTCATAATAAGTATTACACAACTCTTCACCAGTTATACTAACACCATTATTATACTTATCATAAATATCGCGTTCAAACTCAGCAAACATAGTTTGTCTAAATATAGTCGTTCTAATACTTTCAAGTAATTCAAAAACATACTTTTTAATCTCATTTTTATTCTTAGTATTATTTAACATATATTTAACTAAAAGCATTTCATTTACAGTAGATGCAATTTCAGCTAAAAATATTGGATAACTAGCATCACTATAACTATTACACTTATTTGAATAAAGCGAATGCATAGAGTGTCCTAGTTCATGAATTAAAGTATCAACACTTTGATAATTATTTTCATAATTAATGCTTATATAAGGCATAGTATCATAACTACCCCAAGAATAAGCACCACTTCTTTTACCCTTTTTAGGGTAAACATCAACCCATCCATTTAAAATACCTTTTTTTAAGTCACTTATATATGTTTCACCAAGAGGTTTTAAAGCTTCATAAATAATATCCAAGCATTCATTATAACTAACTCTCTTATCCTTAACTTTAATTGGTTCAACGTAAATATCATAAATATGAAAATCTTTAGACTTAAGCATTTTTTTCTTTAAAACTATATACCTATGTAATAAAGGCAAATTATCATTAACTACTTTTATTAATAAATCATATAGTTCAGGTTTTATTTTATCTGAAAATAAACTTTTTTCTAAAGGACTATTAAACTTCTTAACATTTGATACAAAATAATGTTCTTTTATATCACCTAGATATAAATTAGATATTGTATTAATATGATCTTTATAATAATTATGCATACTCATAAAAGCACTTTTTCTAACTTTACTAGACTTACTTTTAATGTATACAGAATAATTAGATTGATTAAGTTCTACAACTTTTCCTTTTTCATTTTTAATACTTTCTAATTTAATATCAGCATTATTTAAAGATCCATAAGCTTCATCACAAAGACCCATTGCATTAGTTGCCTTAGTAACAATTTGTTCTTCACATTTACTCAAAGTATGAGACTTATACCTATAAGTTTGTTCAAGAGAAAAAGCATATTCTTTTAAACCACTATTTTCTTTAATGTATTTTTTAATAGTCTTATAGTCGCATTCCATCATTTCAGGTAAAATAAAGGACAAATTTACAGAAATTTTTTCTCCCAAATTATTAACTTTTAAAGTTAAACTCTTAAACTTATCATTAGTCATATCACTATAATAATTCAAATACGAATAAATATATAATCTTTCATATTTTCTATCAAGTTCCTCATCTAACTTTAAAAACTCATATAAAGTTTTACTATTTTTAGTAATCTTCCCTTTATAACTAATAAGTTTATTAATTAATGATTCGCATTCACTAATTAATTTATCAAATTCTTTATTATTTTTAATAATTTTACTTAAATTCCAACTATTTTCCATAATTTGTCCTTTCATATTCA